>JBBSTQ010000016.1:0-18186 GCA_038235745.1 Sphingobacteriales bacterium | reverse complement strand
TCCGTTGACAGTCTCTTCCTCCAAAATTTCTAAAATTGTGGCTTTAGAATCTGGGTCTATGATGTTTAATTTGGTAGCAACCTGTCGGTAATTCAGCGGCGTATTTCCAGATTTCTCGAAAACATTGGAAATCAACTGGGTGAGTACTTGTTTTATAGAATTTCCTTGATGATTAGACATTTGAAATATTTTATTGTCAATTATTAAAGCTCAAAATAGAGATTATGTTTTTAATTTTTGGATTTCCGCGTGTTTTTTAATATTAATTTAACATACGGCTTATAAAATTGTTAGAGCGCAAATTTAAAATCCTTTTTCATTTTACGAAACTTTGCCAATAATTAAAAAGCTAATTTCTATTTTAGCGCTCTACAAGTTAATAAAAACCATGAACACAAATCTGAAAATAGCTTTCGAAACTACTATAAACGAATTAACGGTAAAGCATTTTTGGCTAAAAAATGAAACAATCCAGGTTGGAATTTGCAATCACGGTGCAAGAATAACTCATTTTATCGTTTCTAAAAATAACATTGAAACTGATATTTGTCTTGGTTTTAATAGCATCGAAGATTATACATCGAAAGAAAACGAGTTTTACTACGGCGTAACCGTCGGAAGATTTGCCAACCGCATTGAAAATGCAGAATTTCAACTAAACGATAAAACTTATCAACTTGAAGCAAATAATGGCGGCAACTCACTGCATAGCGGAAGCCATGCGTTTCATAATAAGGTTTGGGAAATTGAGAAGTCTGATGAAAGAAGTGTAACGCTAAAAGTTTTGAGTCCGGCTGGCGAAGGAGGTTTTCCGGGAAACTTAAGTTGCCAAGTATGCTTTACCCTAACGGATGAAAATGAGTTGATCATAAATTACAGCGCAAAAACGGACCAGGACACTGTGGTTAATTTGACCAATCACAGTTACTTTAACTTAAACGGCGAAGGAAAAGGACCAATTTTAAACCACAGTTTTCGCATAAATGCTGATGAATTTGTTCCGATTAAAAAAAACTGTACCCCAAAAGGAGATTTTGAAAATGTTGAAGAAACACCTTTTGATTTTAGAACAGCAAAGACCATAAGCGAAGATATTCAACAGAACGATGAGCAATTAGAATTCGGTAACGGATATGATCATTCCTTCGCCATCAACCGTTCAGAAATATTGAATTTTGCGGCATCTGCTAAAGGCGATGAAAGTGGTATAACTTTGGAGGTTTACACAACCCAACCTGGGATGCAGTTTTATACCGGTAATTACCTTAGCGGAGATATTGGAAAAAGTGGTTTGCCTTATCTTCCAAGAACCGCTTTTTGTTTTGAAACCCAACATCATCCAGACTCACCAAACCATCCAAATTTCCCAACTACGGTGTTAAAAGCTGGAGAGCGGTTTAAGTCAACAACTGTGTTTAAGGTTTCATAAAACATCCCTGATACGGTTTGCAGGTATCAAAGGAATAATTTAAAGGCCCAACTCTATTAAGAACTAAATGCGAAGGGTAACAAATTAGGCCGACACTTTATACTGAAGAATAGCTTGATTTAATTTAAATTTTCTACATTTAGTTACCATGCATAAACTTCTAATTTATATTGCTGTTGTTTGCTTGAGCTTGCAACCAAATTTCTCGACAGCGCAGATTATCCCGAGCGACACCATTCCTGTCAAGATTAAATACAAATTAAACGGCGATTCTGTTAAGTTCAGTTCAGAACTAAGACCACTACGTCAAATTGCTGGTGCACCCGAGCCATTCTATACTTATTTTTGGGAATTTGGAGATGGTGGTTTTTCATTCCAAAAAGAACCACTACATATTTACGCTAATAAGGGAGTTTACCATCCCAGGCTTTATGCTACCAATAATTACGATGACGGAAAACCGCCTCCCCGCAGACCAGGAACTATAAAAATTAATCAGAATGCAAGTCCAACAAAACTAGCTAGCGCAACCAGCTTTTTTAAAGAAGACCAAAATTTAATGTTGAAGACCAACAACATGCCGAAACCTAACGAAGAGATGATTTTGGTTTTAGGCTATAAAAAAGATTTGATGCTAGGCAGTTTACAAGGGAAAGGTGCGCTTATACTTTTTTATAACGATAAAGAATTCACAAAAGATAACTTTATAATTGATACCGTAAGGCTACACCACGGAGAAACAAAAACTCAAAGTAGTAATTATTTACAGCTTGCTTCACAATATGTTTCCGCTCAAAAGTATTATGCACAAAATGGTCCTTCGGTAGACAACTTCAATTTTGATTTAAAAAGTAAGGCTGATTTGATAAAAGAACGGGTTTCAAAATACAGAAACATGGATGCTTGGACGTACGACCAACTTGAGCAAAAAGAAGAGCGGTTTATTTTTTTCAGTATCAAAACCACTCCAGAAATGCTCGCCGATACCAACGCCACGGTTACTCTTTCGGCAATGATGATTTCTGATGATCCTTTGGCAGGGGTAAGTATTTTTGATTTGGAATTGCAAATTGTGGCCTCACATGATCCTAATAAAATGATGTTAAGCAACAGGTCTATGAATTATCGTTTTGTGGGTAAAAACAGAAGGCTTAATTATAAAGTACGTTTTCAAAATACAGGAAAAGGCCCTGCTAAAATGATAAATGTAGGTGTTAAAATTCCTGAAAACTTAGATAAATCTTCCATAAAAATTTTAAATACAAATCCGGCAGTTTCTTTGCGAGATTCCACATATCTAACCGGTTCTGTTTTAGATACTTTAAGTAGTAAAGACAGTGTAAATTTTATATTCAGAAACATTTACTTAAAGGGCACACAGCAAGATGGCGTAAGTGATGCAGATTCTACCAAAGGTTTTGTGGAATACAATATTGAGTTTGCCAAAAAACCTAAGAAAAAGCCTTTTGATAGTGGTGCCTCCATTATTTTCGATAAAAACGAACCTATTTACACCAACAAATCAAAAGGAAAATTTAAATCAGGGATTTCTCCAGGAATTATAACCGGATACGGAATGCTCGGCACTAAAAAAACATTTAATGAATACGGCGATGAAAGCTTTTCGTTAGGATTTAGCATTTCCCCCTTTTCTCCGTACCGGAAATATTTGCAGGCAGAAATTTATTTAGGATACTACAACTATTCAAACGAGTTTAAAGGTGCTGCCGAAAATTTCAAATTAAAGGACACTACGTTAAACGGCCGAGATGGATATCTTATTAGCGGACGAGAGTTTAGCGCTCAAAATAGTCGTCTAAATATTGACTTAGTGCCTTTGCAGTTACGCTATAACATAAACAGTTTCATTGGACTGGGTGCAGGTGGCATTTTTTCTTTGACCATTAATCAGAAAACAAAAAACTTTCAAAAAACTTTTTTACAACTACGACAAGCTGGTCCCGATGTTCAAAAAATAACTGATGAAATTATTTTGGCAAGTACAAGTAAAAGATTTTCTGAAATAAATACCGCAGGTTTTGTAGACATTCAGTTAGGTTTGGTACGCAAGGGTCCTGTATTAGGCTTTAGGTACATCCGTTCGTTTACCGTGGCAGATGACAGACTTTTTACCTACTTAAGCTGGAAATTTTAGCTATTTTTAGCTAAACCCAAAAAAATTGAAAAGACTTTTATTTGTTACTGCCTGCCTTACTTTTTTATTTTGCGTTGTCGAAGCGCAAGATATAGGTTCTGTATTTCAGCAGAGGCAAAATGAATTAAAAGCAAAAGACAGTCTGGCTAAGTGGATTGACAACCGAGTAAATTTTGCTTTAGAAAATCCAGAAGAACGGCTTCCCTTTTTGATGGAAACCAGTAAAAATGTTTGGCGACAGCCTTCAACCCCACAAGAAAACGAAGCTTGGCTTTTCTTACTAATTAACCAAGGTTATTATCAACTCCAAAACGGAGACATCTTAGTTTCCATAAAGTGTTACGAAAATGCGTATCAGTTTTTTCAAAAACAGCCTTTTGATTTAGATATTGAAGAATACATTTTAAAGCCCCTATCTAATAACTACACCCGTTTGGGCGATTATGAACGGGCAATTTACATCCAAAACCGAAGTTTAAATTTAGCGCTAAAACAAGGGAATAATCAGCTGGCTACATCTGCTTATTGCAATCTCAGTACTTCCTACCGCTCGAAAAATGATTTAGAAAACGCAGAAAAGTGTACGCTTGAAGGATTGAAAATCGTTGACAAAAGCAGTGCTATTTACGGTTTACTATTATCCAACATGGCCGATGTGAAGAATGAAAATCGTGACTACGGACTTGCTACTTCCTTTAGTTCAAAAGCAATTGATCATTTAAAAAGTCAGCTAAAAAGCACATCAACTACTTATTGGCTTTTGAGTGCTTATACCCTTGCAGGCGATATTGAACTCAACAAAACTAACTACAGCCAGGCCAATCTTTATTACAATACTGCGCAAAGCATCATCAATAAATCTTTAAAAGGAACAAGAACTAGGGAACTTACCTACATACTCAATCAGTTAGCAAAGATAAGTGTCAATCAAAAGCGTTACACTGAAGCTTTATCGTATTACAATCAGGCAATAACCCTTTTAATCCCAAACCAACCGACGGTAAAACATGGGGATTTACCCAATAAAAAATTACTTTACGGCGAAAATAAACTGCAAGCAGCTTTAATAGGGAAAGCCAATGTGCTAGAACTTTTAGGAAACCAGAAAATATCATTAGAAGCATCAATTTTAGCTTTCGAGGTGTCAGAAAAACTGAGAGCAGAATTTACTTACAACGTTTCAAAAGAACAGCTTCAAACAGAATCTAAAGCGTTGGCAGAGTTAGTTATTGAAAAATCATATAGTTTATGGCTTTCAACAAAGGATAAAATTTACGCAGAAAATATTCTTCTTTTTTCTGAGAAGTCGAAATCGCGTACGTTATATGATGAACTTTACACCAACCAACAAAATAAAATAGGAGGAAAGGCCAATCCGTTGGTTAAACAAAATGCAGAAGCTCAACAGCTCCTCTCCTACTATCAAAAACAATCCCAAACCAAGCCCAACGCTAAATTAAACAACAAGATTGCCGATTTAAAATTTCAACTTTCTACGTTTCAAAAGGAATTAAACGTCAAAAACCCCAATCTATCTGATAATGCTACGGAAATACTTGCAAAAATCCCCAAGGACAAGAAAGCATTGATTTTTTTCTCGGGAGAAAAATATACTTATCTAATTGTTGCCAGCCACAGTCACATTGAAAATATCTTGAAACTGGAAGCGACTTCGGCAATCTCTAAACTAATTACACATTATCTAGATAAATACTTTTATCGTGGTCCAAATGCCATGGCAAACCATCCAGATGAGTTCTATAGCGCATCGAATAAAATCTACAAACAGTTATTTTCGCAGATCAACATTAGAAAAGAAAAACTACTAATCGTAAAAGATGGGGTGCTAAATTTTTTACCTTTTGAAAGCCTAATTACCAGCGACCGATTTAATTCGAATATTGCGAATTGGCCATTTCTTATTAAAACTACAGAAGTCAGCTATGCCTTTTCACTGAGTTCAATTGCACTTGTAGAGCACAAAACAACGGACGTACAGGATAAATTTACTGGAGTTTTCCTCTCCAAAACTGGGTCAGATAATAATGGGATTCCTGCAGTTCTTGCGGAGTTCGACGCATTACGCAAACTCATCGGTGGAAGGTTTATCAAAAATGAAAATGTTTCTCTAGTAAATTTCAAAAAGGCGTTAGCACATTCTTCAGTTCTTCATATAAGTAGTCATTCATACCTCACAGATAGTCTCAAAGAACCCGTGATAGACTTGTATAGAAACAGGTTTTATCTTTTGGAACTTAACGCGGAAGTCACAGTTCCTAAATTGGTTATTTTGAGTGCTTGCCAAACCGCAGATGGTGCATATTTATCTGGCGAGGGCGTTCTTAGTTTTTCACGAGGATTTATTGCATCAGGCTCTAAAGGCGTAATATCAAGTTTATGGAACGTTAATGATAAATCTGCTGCCGATTTGATGGTCAGCTATTATAAAATCCTAAAGCAACTCGGGACTACATCTGGTACATTATCAAAAACTAAATTAGGCTGGCTTAACCAAAAACATAAAAGTCAAATGATGCTTTTACCTTATTATTGGGATAGTTTGATTTACACCGGTACCGATGTGAGTGTTTCATTAGCCCAACCAAACTCATATATAATTTACTTTGTAATTGCGGAACTGTTTGTTTTAATTTTTCTTGGCGCTGTTGCGTTTTCTAAAAGAAAGAAGCTAAACATTTCCCCAACCAGTCGCTAGAACATCAGCCAAGTGCATGGTTTTTATAGGGATTTGGTTTTTGTCGATATATCCCTGTAATTGCAAAAGACAAGAAGCATCGGTAGAGATAATATATTCTGCACCGGTCTCTAATGCATTTTGCACCTTTTGCTCTGCCATCGCAGAAGATATACCGTCGAACTTTACAGCGAAAGTTCCCCCGAAACCACAACAAACATCGCCATCTTTCATCTCCACCAATTCTAATCCTAAAACTTTAGACAGTAACTGACGAGGCTCGTCCTTAATCTTACATTCTCTTAAACCACTGCAAGAATCATGGAAAACCGCTTTACCTAACAACTCAGCACCAAAATAATCCTTTTTAAGCACATTGATTAAAAAATCCGAAAGTTCATGGATATGGCTCTGTATGTTACGGCATTTATTATGAATGGCAGTGTTGAAAAACAAATCGTTGTACGAGTTTTTTACCATTCCAGTACAGGAAGCTGATGGAGAAACAATATAGTTTTGTTCCGAAAAATCATTTAGGAACTTGCTACCTACTTCTTTGGCATCGTCCCAAAAACCAGCGTTGTATGCCGGTTGGCCACAACAAGTTTGCTCTGGATTATAAATAACGTTACACCCCGCCTTTTGCAAAATTTTATAAGTATTTTTTGCCGTTTCCGGATATAGCTGATCAACAAAACAAGGGATAAACAATTCAACATTCATAATCGCGGGTAGTTCTTAGAAAATAAGAACCAAAAGTAAAAAAATAACAGCTAAAGACGTTGCTATCTGATGTAATTTTAACTTGAGACCTTCAGTGTTGAACCTTTCAGCAAAACTGGCTATCGCTCTGATAGCTTTATAAAAAATTAAAATTCTAAAAATCAACCTCTTAGATAAAGACCTAAATAAAACTGTATTTAAACTTCAAGTTTTGTAAAAATAAATTTGGAGCTAATAATAAAAAAGCTACATTTGCACTCCCAACAACGAAATAATCGGGATGTAGCGTAGCCCGGTATCGCGCCTGCTTTGGGAGCAGGAGGCCGCAGGTTCGAATCCTGCCATCCCGACTAGATACCAGTCAAAATGAATCAAAAACCCGCAAATCTTACGATTTAGCGGGTTTTTTGTTTTTTATCATACCAATAAACCCCAAAGTATATCAATGTAGTTGTGAGTAAAACAGTGAGTAAAATATATTAATTATATTTACTCACTGAAACCTATATAAATTATTGATTATCAATAATTTATATCATTAATTTTGATGATTTTTGATTGAAAATGCAAGCTTTTTTGTGAGTGACTTTTGATCAAAGCATCAATTGATAACAAACAACATTAAAATTGATTGATATGAAAATGAGAAACACCTTTGGAATTCAGTTTGTACTTCGTAATAGTAAGACTAAAGAAACGTCTGGGAGCATCTTCGCTCGTATTACCGTAAACGGAAAACGCTGTGAAATTTCCCTAAAAAAGAAGATTGAAACTAAAAACTGGGATGCCACAAAGGGTAAAGCGAGAGGTACAAGAGAAGAAGCAAGTAAATTGAACGAACATATCGAGCGGATACGATCTTTGATTAGCGATGCTTATTACCAACTTGTACAAAGAAAACAGCCTATTAGTGTTGAGGCAGTAAAAGCGGAGTTTTTAGGCAGCAGTGATGATGGCGGCATGACTCTAATTCAGCTATGCCATTATCATAACACTGAAATGGAGAGTAAGCTAGCAAAGGGGACGATGAAGAACTATTATACCACGCAAAAATACATTGCTCTATTTCTAAAACAGAATTATAAGCGAACCGATATTGCGCTTTCTGAACTAAATTATAAGTTCATTCTCGATTTCGAAAACTTTTTAATGACCAGACAACCGAAAGACCATCAAAAGAAATTGCACAACAATGGGACGATGAAGCATTTGGAACGTCTATGTAAAATGAGTAACATGGCACTGATGCTCGAATGGATGGACAAAGATCCTTTTGCGAGGCACAAATTGCATTTTCAGAAAGTGGAGCGCTTTTTTCTTACCAAAGATGAGTTAAGGGCGATTGAAATGAAAAAGTTTTCAATTGAACGTTTGGAAGCGGTAAAAGACTTATTTCTTTTCAGCTGTTATACCGGTTTGGCTTACATTGATACCATGAACCTGAGTAAAGGAAATATTTTGAAAGGAATTGATGGTGAAGATTGGCTGATGACGAGGCGACAAAAAACAGATACGGATGTTCGGATTCCTTTATTGCCAGAAGCTTTGGCACTTATCCAAAAATATAAAGACCATCCTAAAGCAGAACACCAAGGAAGACTATTTCCGGTTATCTCCAATCAGAAAATGAATGCGTATTTGAAAGAGATTGCGGACATTTGCGGTATCCAAAAGGCAATCACTTTTCACATTGCCCGGCATACTTTCGCTACAACCGTTACGCTCAGCAACGGTGTGCCAATTGAATCGGTAAGTAAGATGCTTGGACATACTTCTATTAGGACAACTCAGGTATATGCCAAAGTAGTGGAAAGTAAGTTGAGTGAAGATATGAGAATGTTAAAGTTGAGGATGGCTATTCGTTAAATAATTTTGAACAAAGTAGTCATTTCATGGCTTAAGCACCCAAAACGGATAGTCAAAAAGATGTCAAGGCTGTGTTTTCGAAAAATATAAACAAAATCCAGCCCATTTGTATAACCTTCACGCCTTATCGACGTGGCTTAATTTGCGGTAGAGGTGAAATTGTTTTTTCACTTTCCATACGCTTTCACGCTTTATAAGGTGCGATGGGCTTTTTTCAGTCCATCCGAAAATTGTGAGCTGAGCATTACTTAATACGAGTATAGGTTAAGTCCAAATCTTTTTGCCAGGTTGTACCGTTTTTTGATAATTCTCATTTGCCTTTTATGGTATAGCCATCGTCTGCAAATGTCTAAGCGTAGCGCTGTGAAAATTCAAGTGAATTTCTCCCCCATTTCAAAATATCGTTTTATAGTGATACTTCATACTTTCTTGACACTTTTCGCTCGTCAAAGTAGAGCATAAAGTATTCTCCGGTAGTATCATCGCTACCAAAGATTGCAATTCCTATAGGAAAACCCTCATAGTTAATTTTAGATTTCCACATCAGGAAAGCACTTCCTTCAATCCATTCAAATGAAGAATGTCAATGTAAAATAGTGTCCGGAACTTCAGGATGTGCCCCAATAGCCGTCCATTTACCCACCAAACCCCGAAGGCTTTGAGTGCGGGGTTTGGTATTGATGCTTCGTTTGTAGAATTTGCTTCCATATCATTTTTCAAGTACTGTTGTGCCTTCGTTCAACGATTGTATGTCACCCGATTTATAGAATACGTGTTGCTACCCTATCGCAAAGTGGCATCCAATTATTATCTTCTTTTCGCCACTCCCAGTTAAAAGTCAGTTTATTTTTATCATCGTCAACAGTCACTTTAGCCCGGCTTGAGGCTGCGATAAAGTTCCATACGTTTCCGTCAACATTTGCTTTGTAATTAGGATGAAAGCCTGAGTTGTCGAAAAAGCGTGTAAAAAAACCACCTTCTTTTTCGTCGTAACCAATTATTTCAGTCCCTATAAAAACACGATCACCAATTTTCGCATTCCAAGTGTGCAATATGAAAAAATTTCCAGCTAGCCATTCATAGTTTTCATCGCTTATCCATGGAACTGATGATGCATACGGGTTCTCCATTTTTTGACCCTCAGCGTAAGATTGACCTTCCGCATGCCATTTACCTATAAATACAGCGAGTTTTTTAAGTGCTGATGGTTGATCAAGTTGTGCTGAATTCTTCTTGTTGCTTTCCATTTCAGTAGATTAAATTTAGTAGAATTAGTTTGTATCCCTTTAGTTGATGAATTGTGGATGGCTTCCCAATGACCACTATCTTTGTTATTTTGGTTTATTTCTTTCTTGTAGTTTAACGGTTTTAATATTTGATCCCAGTGTATAAGTTGCTACAACTGTAATTTAGTAATATTATCCTTAGTTAAATTGTCTAAAATATCTATAAGAATTGATTCCATAGAAGATGGAAGAGTATCCGAAAGTACCTCGGCGGTAAAACCCGACTCGTTCAGCAATGCAATGACCTGAAAGACATCAATCATATCCAAAACCGATTCCACCCTCAAGATATTGTCGCAATCCTCCAAATCAAAGTTAATTTCATAAGTGGGAAATCTTATACCAAGCTGGGTTAAAAGAAAATCTGCTTGTTTACAATCCTTAACATTTGTACTGTACACTTCAACCATATTATTAAATTTAAGATTGATTTTACTTGATTCGTCGGTTAGTGTAAGACCTAATAGTTAAACTGCCTTAAATGATGATCAAAATGTTTCCATTGCGAAAGCGCCCACTCCTCGGGTGTTAATTTTCCAAAGAATGAATGGGGATTTGTGCTACATTTTGAGGGACCTCCATTAAAGAATTGTTCAATTAATTCAATAGACTTTACTTTCTCTTTTTCAAATTTATGGTCTCCATTAAACACATAAAACTTGTCTGTTGGTTCATTTTTCCCTAATGGTTTTTCACTTAGGTAGTTTGGTTTCACAAATGGTCCTAAAATTCTTCCAATCAAAAGTCTTTTAGGAGTATTTAAACCTATTGCCGTTTCAAGAATTGTATTTAAGTGAGCTAATTTGTGCCGCATTCATTTTACCCCATTGGTTTTGTGAATCTGCTGTTAGCTTTTCCATTCTGATAATAATTCCCGAAACGTCTGATTGATTAAATAGGTTATTCATTTCTCTTTCCATATTTATAGCGACACTAGTTACTTAGGTAAATCATAATTAACCATCCAACTGATGCCAAACTTATCTGTCCACATTCCGAAATAGGCGCCCCAAAAAGTAACTTCTAAAGGCATCGTCACTTTTCCTCCTGCTGAAAGTGCGATAAATAATTTATCTGCTTCGTCCGTTGAATTTACACCTAAAGAAATAGAAAAATTATTGCCTATAGTTATGTCTGGGCTCATTCCTGGCATGGTATCGCTTCCCATTAAAATTGTTTCTGCACTAATGGGCAGGCTCACATGCATAATTCTGCTTTTCATTTCCTCAGAAAGCGGAGGCATCCCGTCTTGCGAGGGCATCTCGCCAAATCGGTTTAAATCACGGAATTCCCCGCCAAAGGCAGATTTGTAAAAATTAAAAGCTGCCTCGCAGTTTCCGTCAAAAGTTAAATAAGCGTTTACTGTTGTCATAGTTTTATTTTTTTAGTGATTGATTTATAAGATTTATTCCGTTCCTTATTTTTAGTAGGTTATGCTAACATCTATATCATAACTCATTCCCTTTAAATCAAGCATTTTTCGCATCAGACCTATTTGTCCGAAAAGATAATCTTCCCTGCCAATACACATGCCTATCATGTTCAAAACATTTTCTTTCACAAAAGGAACGTTCATGCCAAAAGAAAAAGCCTTATCCAATTGTTCATCCGTTGCAACTAATAATTTTTGATAAACTTTTGGCGATATAGTCGCAAAACTTTTTTTTAATTCTTCCAACGTGGGATAGTCAAGGCTTTCATCCAATGCCCTTCCTTCTTTAAACATGTCCTCGTAAGGATCTTTATCTTCTATACCCAACAAGTTGCCAATCCAGTAACGGCAATTAACTAAGTTGCCTGTCATCCATACTACGTGGTTGGTCTTATTGTCGATTCGTTTAAAACCAGTTTCCTCAGTAATACCGTCCAAAGCATTTTTAAAACTTTGTGAATGCATCCGGTATGCCGGAATAATAATTTCTAATTTTTTTGATGCTGAAGTGTCCATTTTGCTGTTTTGGTTAATGTTTAAGTTCAGAGAGTTGTTTAACTATTGTTAATGCCTTTGGAAAAACATCATTGAAATAACTTTCCATATCCGGGCTGACATCCAAAATTACCTGCAATTCCGTCCTAGTCTCAGTCTCTTTTTTTAAGTGATAAATTTCTCTTGCACCTTGCCACAATGCTTCGGTTTCCACACCACCTTTCAATTCTTTTTGATGGGCAAAAACCATTTGCTCGTTTTCAATCAGTTTTTCAATGTATGAAGTCATGCCTCCTCCATCTTTTCCTAAAAACTGAATGGTATTACTCTGCTTTAGCTCGCCCTTATAATGGCTTCCTTCACAAAATACGCTCGTCCATTTTTCGTAACTCTTAGGATCCCAGAGTATGCTCCATATTTTCTTTCTATCCGAATCGATATTAACGGAAAACGATATAGTTTTTAAATTTTTCATTTCTCCCCTATTTTGTTTTATCAAAAGTAGCTATAGAAACGCTAAAACCACTTTACATAGGTCAAGAAATACTAAGAAGAAACCAGCTCTTTACGGATGCGACTTAGTGATGTGTCGGCAATGCCCAAATAGGAAGCTATTTGCTTCAGAGGTGCTTTCCGGATGATTTGCGGTCGGTGTTCCATAAGATGCAGGTATCGGAAAGAGGCAGATTGGGTAATTATTTCTATGGAACGCTGTTGGGTCTGAAACAGCTGTGCCGACATCCACTCGCGTCCCCATTCCCTTACGGATCCCATGCTGTGATATAAATGCTGAAAATCATCGAAATCAATCTTCCAAACCACTGCATCTGTAACCGCTTGGATATTTTGTACCGAAGGAATACGCTGAAATAAGGAGGATACTTCATTGGCTATTTCGTTTTCGCAGATAAATTGAGTGGTAATTTCATTGCCATTAAAATCATTTACATAGAAACGGATTAATCCATTTTCTACCAAATAATAAGCATTAGCCGTTTTCCCTTCCTCCAATAAAAAATCGTTTTTCTGCAGAACTATTTTTTGATGTAGCGAAATAATTTCCTGCAAATTGCCAGCATTAATTAGCGGATGGCTATATATCGTTTGAAAAAGGTTAGATTCCATAAGATTGGTTTACAGTAAAAGTACAAATTGCCCATTTAAAAATAAGTCTTTAAATTGACCGTTTGCGGATCAGAAATACATATTTCATCATTTAAGCCCGAAAAAAGAATAGCTTAAGGTGCGGTATCTTCTTTTTAAACTGTGAACAAATGCATCCGGTAAAATAACTACCTTATTGAAGAAAGCTTTCTCGAAGCCGGTCTAAAATACCAAGAAGCTACAGCCAACCCCGCAATTACCAATGGAACTATTACGTGAAATACAGGGGAGTGAACCATCGCCTGTGAAAAAGATGCTCCTGTCATTGCAAAAAACACTCCTGCATAAGCCCATTCTTTTACCAAGGGAAATCTAGGAATGAGGATTGCGATGATTGCTATAGTTTTCCAGAAGCCAATAATGGATATAAAATACAATGGATAGCCAAGTGGGGCAAAACCTTCTACAATCTGTTTTACCCGAAACAACTGTCCGATTCCGCCAAGCAGACAGAAGCAAAGTATTCCTGTGACAATCCAATAAGTAATGTTTTTTCTCTTTTCCATTTTTAATTTATTTAAGGTTGTTTAAAATTTCTTGAAGTTGATTGTGTGCCATATTTAATCCGTAAGCAAAAGGCATTTTTAACTGTTGTTCTCTGTGCTCAATTGATTTGTATATGATCTGCATGGTTAATTTACTGGTGTTTTCAGTAAGTCTTTCAAATTCCAAAAACTCAAGCTGAACACCAATCGGCATATTCTCCATCTCAAACGTTCGAATGATTGTTTGGTTAAGAACAAATTTGTGTATAGTGCCATTTGCCTTAAACACGATATTGCCATTGTGTGAAGTTTCAAATTCGTAACTTCCATGTTGCTTATTTTCAAGTTTGAGTACTTTTGTTCCCATCCATTGTTCAACAAGCTCAGCTTCTGTATAGGCTTTAAAAAGTAACTCCAATGGTAAATCAAATTCTCTGGTAATTACCAGATCTTGTCTGCCGTTTTCGGCTGCGATTTTTGTTTTTTGTTCCATTCTTTTAAGCTTTATAATTTTTCATCACTGTTTCTAACTTATTAAATCTATCATCCCAAATCTTTCGGAATGGCTCGATAAAATCAGCAACATCTTTCATTTTGTTGGCATTGATCTGATAGTAAATTTCTCTGCCGTTTTGCTCTTGCTTTAGCAATTCACATTCTGTGAGTATCTGTAGGTGTTTTGAAACTGTGGGTCTTGCAGTGTTAAAGTTTGAGGCTATTGTACCTGCTGTCATAGCTTGCGAAGCAACCAATAAAAGAATAGCTCTCCTTGTTGGGTCGGCAATTGCCTGAAATACGTCCCGTCTTAAATTCATAATGAAGTTATTTGACTACAAATATAAGTGTAGTTATTTAACTACACTTATATTTGTAACTATTTTTTCGGTTTAATAGTTTAAAACTTGTTGATGTTAAACGGATGTTCATGTTTCATGAACATTAAAATTTAATGAACGCTATTCAGGTTTACAAGTGTTTGTATCATTGTTCTTAATTGCAAGAATCCAACTAGACGGTGGAAAACATTTCATCGTCCAAACGCTTTGCGAAAAAGCCTTTCTAGGAAATACTGAACGGAGGTACGTAGTGAAGATTTTCCTGTGCGCAGGCAAAAGCGGGTGAAAGAATGAGTGAAGCTCGCGGAAAGAATGAAAGAACCTGCTTTTGCCGATGGGCTTTTTTTAACGATTTAAGTCTGATGAGACCTATATTTCTTTCTCTTCTTACCCTTATAAAATTCTTTCTGCTCCACTTCTGGTTCTACCCTCAACAAATCCTCCAATAAGCCTTCGTTTGGATTGCTTTTGAAAAAACCGTTAATAAAAGATAAGCTCTTTTCCATAGAGATTTCTTTCGCCAGTTTAAAAGCTATTGGTTTCGCATTCGGATTAAGTTCAACACCTTTTACCAGAACATCGAGTTTTTCCTTTTGTTCCAGATTACCGTTCTTTTGAATGATGGCATAACTGACTGTTTCTTTGAACGCTCTTTTAAAATCAAACGCCTTATCAAAAAGCTCTTCCCCGCATTGTTTAAAAGCAACCCGATTAAACTGTCCCAGCTTCTGTGAATGGCTTTCGTTTTTCCCTCTGGAATTATTTAGCGGACTAAGCTTGATCTTATCCGTAATATCCTTCCGACTTACGATGATCTGAATATGCATCTGCTCGCCATCTTTCTTTTCACCGCGTTTACGCTCTCCGTTCTTTACCTCCTTGTCTTTATGAGTGAAATATCTGAACTTCTCTAATTTCCCAAACCAAAGCAAATCCTGATTGCTTTCAATTCCCGGACGCTTAAAGTTTTTGGCGTATTCATCCATTACTTTTTCGGCATATTTTTTCAGCTCAGCTTTTTCAGCTCTTTCTCCAAAATTCTCTAGCAGATGCCTAGTCTCTTTTTGACTGGGACTGATATTGATCAGATAAAACTTAGCGTCGTTTTTACCAAGTTTAGAAACGTTGTTGTCCAATGCTCTTCTTACTTCATAAGCTTCTGCGGTTTTCTGTTTAGAGCTAAACCATACTTCCGGAGAATCCTTCAATTCCTTTCTGTTTTCCTTCTCCAGATACTGAACCAATGTACCACTACTTCCTTTGTTGCTTCCCTGCGTTGAAATATTGATGTGCATATCAAAGTCGATTTATATTGCTTATTGTTTTCTGAAGAAGATCAGTTTTTTCCTTCGCCGAAGTTATCATACTAAAAGCCTCTCTCGTGGTAACGTAGTTATTGAAGACATAAATGAACTGCGATTTTAGATGCTCTTTGGTACTAAGGCTTTGATTTATTTTTATCATCAGTTTACGGTTTTCTTCGCCAGTTATTTTTTGTTGCTCGTGGTGTTCGAGTGTTTTTTTGTTTTGTACCAATATATCTTCCGTAAAATGATTCGTTATAAGCTGTAAACCTTTGATCATCCGATCAGCATCTCGCTTGATGGGAATCAGCAATTCGCTTTCTTGGGTTTTAATAAACCCGATATAATCTTTATGATTTCTAAGCAATGTGTTTTTTAAGAGTTCGTCACTGATGTCTTTTGGATCTTTCTTGCTCGCATAGAAATAGTCCACCATTTGAATGAAGGTATCTACCTTCGTCCTACCCAGTTTTAACGCAATTTTCTTGATTTTTTCATCCGTTTTCACGGGAAATCTTATCGTCTTCTCATTCATAAGCTTGAGTTATGATATTCAAATTAATAGCATCAGTATACCGCTCGGTATACCGTTTTGTCCATTTTCAGCGCCCAGAGGCGCTAAAGTATCCCCGGAGGATACTGCCAACCCCCTCAGTGATAGCTTAGGGCATGAAAAGTAGGGCTCTGCCCAACTTCCGCTTGCTCCTTAAAATAGGACCGTTCGTGAAAATAGATTGTGCCAAAATAGGATGCAACTATTCAGATTTACCATTGCCTTCCAGTAAGCTGATGATGTCGGCGTATTTGTAATAAAGCGAGCCACCAATTTTTGTAAATTGTAAGGTGCCGTTTACGCGTAGCGTTTGTAGAGTTCCGGGGGAGATATTTAGCATTTTGCGCACTTCATAACTTTTAAGCCATTCCTTTTGTGCCTCAAATTTTCCGGGTCTAATGATTTTGTGGATTTCAGTAAGCAGTTCAGCTTTGAATTGAAATAGGTCTTCTTTGGTGATGATTTCTACTGACATAATTTGTTTTTCTTAATTGGTAAATAGATGATTTAGTTTTAGGCGTTTATGAAAAACGTTTTGTTTTCATGCTGATTTTACGCCGTTAATATTTTCCAAAATTCGTGACTAATTTTGGATAAACTTCACAACCTCTACCTAACTTGGGAAGTTTTTTTACGATTATTTTATTTCTTTTTTAAAAGCCTACCCATAAAAAAAGAGGGTTCCGAAAACTGGCTGTTACAAAGTTAAAAAGAATGTGTGGGTTTATCCTGTCTAAAAAATGGACTGGATATTTTGGGTGTTTTGCGATGATTTTATCTCCATAATATTTTTTTTTTGGTGAAAGCAAATCTGAAAATAACAGAAATAGAAACTTCACATCCTCAGCCGGAGTTATGATAACTCTTCTGATTATTTCAACCTTTTCAGTAGCTTGCTTATGAAAAAAGAGAAGCAATTGAATCGGCTATTTCAAAGGTAAAAAGAAGGATTGAGTTTATCCTCTATAAAATATGTATTGGATATTTGGTGTCTTATTAGCTAAATTTTGTTTCTTCATTAAGAATAAATGGTTATCAAAATCTATTTCTTTGATTAATAATTCCAGTTTCTTTACATAAAAAAAATTAATACTTAGATTCAAATTTTCTTTACTTACTTCTTTTGTTTGCATCGGTTTTCTGGAACTGCTTTGAATATGATAGGTGGTATTTGGCTGGCATGGTAGTTTTCACAATTTCAATTCCAAGATGGTGCGATTAAGAGTGGAAACACTTTAAGTGGGAGCTTTATCAACTCTAAATTTCAATTCCAAGATGGTGCGATTAAGAGAAAGAGCAAAACGCAAATGCAACAAGGTCGTTAACCAATTTCAATTCCAAGATGGTGCGATTAAGAAATTAAAGTGAAGTTTACAAGCCTGCAATTTAACGGATTTCAATTCCAAGATGGTGCGATTAAGAGAGCCGTCCAAAATGCAGTTGCTTAAATCGCCTGCACATTTCAATTCCAAGATGGTGCGATTAAGAGACAATAAAGCCACCGAGAACGACAACGACTCTATCCGACTTCAATTCCAAGATGGTGCGATTAAGAGGCAACGGCATTTTTAAACAGTGCCGATATTGAACCGCATTTCAATTCCAAGATGGTGCGATTAAGAGAAAGTGGAGCAAGGCGAATACTTTTAGGATTGCTTATTTCAATTCCAAGATGGTGCGATTAAGAGGGCTTATATTATGGAGTTGCAGATGATGGTAGTGTAATTTCAATTCCAAGATGGTGCGATTAAGAGGCCCGACTA
>JBBSTQ010000015.1:0-18214 GCA_038235745.1 Sphingobacteriales bacterium | reverse complement strand
GTACCTGCATCCAACCTGAACAAATCCCGGTAACGGGGCTTTTTAGCGTTTTCATCCATTTGCTATCCCGCATTGCGGGTGGAACAATTACAATTCCGTTTTGCAATTGATCTTTTGTTATTTCTGGTGTAATCCTAGTAGTTTCGGGAAGCGGAACGCCAGAGTCAATAATCACCTCGTTTAAATTAGCGATGCTGTTGTGTACATATATAGGTGTATCGCCGGCAAGGTTTTTAATCAATCGTTGCGCTTTCCCTAAACTGTAAGCGATTAAAATGCTCGTTTTCTGATGTTCGATGTTATTGTTAATCCAGCTTTTAATCCCATCAAAAACTACTTGTTGCTTTTGCCATTTGTAAATCGGTAAACCAAAAGTGCTTTCAGATACAAATGAGTGACATTTTACAGGCTCAAAAGGCGTACTGATTCCGTCTTCTTCAATTTTATAATCGCCAGAAATCACACAAATTTCTCCTTTATATTCTAAGCGAACCTGTGCAGAACCAATGATATGCCCAGCCGGAAAAAATGAAATATTTACACCGTTTCTAACAATGTTTTCGCCGTAAGCCAAAGTTTCCACATCCAAATCTTGGCTAATTCTGCGTTTAATGATGGGCTTTGTCAGCGTATGGCAGAGGTAGTGTTTGTTGCCAAAACGGACGTGGTCTGCATGGCCATGCGTGGTTACTGCATAATCAACCGGCCACCAAGGGTCAACGTAAAAATCGCCTTGTTTGCAGTAAATTCCTCTTTTGGTAAACTTTATCAATGCCATGCTGTTATGTAACGGTTAAACGCCTGTTTTGTTGAATAAAAACTGTGCCGTTAGCAAAATGCAACCTTTAGTTAATAATTAGCGTTAAAATAGCAATGCTTTGTATAATTTCGTTCCCTTACTAAATCACTGGTTTGTTAATCAATATCTCTATAAAACAGCAAAAATAATACGGTTTTTTTATCCCAAAAAAGTAGAATGTCCAAGTTACCTAAACAATACAAATTTATTGATCTATCAGATTACGGGAGACTTCCCGGACGTTGGTTTGCCCAATCCTTAGCGAACACTACTGCAACACCAATATTTGTAACTACGTTGTTTATTATAGCAGGGCTATTGGCAATCGTAGCTATTTTATTGAACTATTTTGTATTAGCTGCGGTTTTGCTAATCGTGAAATCAACGATAGACGCAGCCGATGGGGAACTATCTCGCTTAAAAAACACCCCGTCGTATACAGGTCGGTATTACGATTCTATTGCAGATATAATTTTGAATTTTCTGTTTTTGCTAACCTTCATGCATATTACCAATGGGTCGCTTTTATATACTTTCCTAGCTTTTATAGGCCTACAGTTACAAGGAACAATTTACAACTATTACTATGTTATTTTAAGGCACAGCGTGGAAGGCGACTCCACTAGCCGTATCTTTGAAATTGAACCTCCCATTGCTTTGAAAGGGGAAAAACAAACGACAGTAAACTGGCTATACAAGATTTATTACCTGCTGTATGGTGCTTTTGATAGGGTGGTTTATCTAATGGACAAGGACGCAACCAACAGCAAACCTTTCCCTAAATGGTTCATGACATTGCTGTCAATGTATGGATTAGGATTTCAGTTGCTGCTGATGTCGGTTATGTTGGTGCTACAATTAGAAGTTTACATTATCCCATTCTTCATTTGCTACTCTGTCTTTATATTTGTTTTTATTGGGATAAGGAAAGTTTTTCTGAATTCGAGAAGTTGTCCCGCCATTTGCGGAGTAAAATCTTAATCAATTTGTGCTGGGTTGCTTAAATTTTTTTGACTTAGCATCAACCAACCGTTCATAAACAAAGTCAAATCCGCAAAATTCATAATTGAATTCTACCAAGTTTCATAAAAAGTTATATTTGCATCCAAATCAAAAAAAGCTTTAAAATATGAAACTTTGGCAAAAGGAAACTTCAACAAATCAACAGGTAGATACTTTTACAGTGGGGCAGGATAGGGAGATGGATTTGCTTTTAGCATCTTTCGACGTGTTGGGTTCTTTGGCGCACACGCAAATGTTAGAAAGTATCGGTTTGTTAAGTGCCGAGGACTTGTCAAAAATCACTACAGAGCTCAAAAATATTTATCAGCAGATAAAGGCTGGAGATTTTAAAATCGAGGATGGCGTAGAAGATGTTCATTCGCAGGTGGAGATGCTTCTAACACAAAAATTAGGCGAAGCAGGCAAAAAAATCCATAGCGGTCGTTCCCGTAATGATCAAGTTTTAGTCGATTTAAAACTATTTTTCAGAAGTGAAATTCAGGAAATGGTTTTTTCTGTGAGAGAGCTTTTTGACCTATTGACCCAACTTGCCGAACAGCACAAAGATAAATTGATGCCAGGTTACACGCATCTGCAAATTGCAATGCCGTCATCTTTCGGGTTGTGGTTTGGTGCTTACGCAGAGAGCTTGGTGGACGATTTGGAGCTGATGCTTGCCGCCTATAAAATTTGCAATAAAAACCCATTGGGTTCCGCCGCTGGTTATGGATCGTCATTTCCGTTGAACCGAACAATGACTACCGAACTCTTAGGCTTCAACACACTTAGCTACAATGTGGTTTATGCACAAATGGGGCGTGGCAAAACAGAACGTATCTTATCACAGGCCATGTCATCGATAGCGGCAACTCTAAATAAAATGGCGATGGATGCTTGTCTGTTTATGAACCAGAATTTCGGTTTCATTTCCTTTCCAGATGAGCTCACGACTGGTAGCAGCATCATGCCTCACAAAAAAAATCCGGATGTTTGGGAACTGATTCGTGGCCGTACCAATCAATTACAGGCATTGCCAAATCAAATTATGCTGCTGACTACAAATCTTCCGTCGGGTTACCACCGAGACATGCAATTGCAAAAAGAAACGCTTTTCCCAGCATTCCAAAATCTGATGGCATGTTTAGATATGTCTAAACTAATGTTGAAAAACATTGTTATTAAAGACAATATCCTTGATGATCCTAAGTATCAATACTTATTTTCGGTAGAAGAGGTCAACAAATTGGTGCTAGCAGGCACTCCGTTTAGGGAAGCTTATAAGACAGTAGGCGCAGCTATTGAAGCAGGGAATTTTGGTGGAAAATACGCCATCAACCATACTCACGAAGGAAGCATCGGAAATTTGAATTTAAAAGAAGTGACTGGCTTAATGGGTCAGGTTATCAGTGAATTTAAGTTTGCCGAGGTTGAAAAGGCAATTGAAAAGCTGTTATCCTAGCTGGTAATTTTAGATGAAAACAATAAAATTTTAATATGCAATGATGATTCGTTGTACCAGAACGTGATACTTTACAAACTTCATTGCTTAACGAATAAAAACCTTGTCTAGTAACAAGGAGAGCCACTGAGAACTATTATTTAGAATATTTCTAAATTGATAAAATCGGTCATCAAACTGTCAGCCACACGGTAATTAATTTTACTTTTGTGATTCAAAAATGGGACGATTGCACACACGCATCAACATTTTTTATCATCTTAATAATTTAATTTTTGTATAACAAACTCAATATGAGAAACTTCTCATCTCATTTTAGAAGCTTAATGAAGCCTTTGGCGTTGGCAACTGTCATCGCAATAAGCGCTGTTAGTTCAACTTTTGGTCAGGCAGCTCTGGCAGATTCTGCTTCAACTGCAGCTCCGGCGGCAGTGGCAGGTTCAGGTCCTTCGGGAGATGCGGCTGCAGGCGAAGCATTGTTCAAAGCAAATTGTGGTGCTTGCCATGCCCTTAATAAACGCGTTTTAGGCCCAGCATTGGCAGGTGTAAATGAAAAGTACAGCAACGAATGGTTGCACAAGTGGATCAAAAACTCGTCTGCATTAATCGCTTCTGGCGATAAAGAAGCCATAGCGATTTATGAGGAATACAACAAGGTAGCAATGCCTGGTTTCCCTCAATTAGCCGACGTTGACATTGACAACATTCTTACTTACATAAAAGAAGCAGGTGCTGAAAAGCCAGCTGCAGTTGCAGGAGTTGCCGGTGCTGAAGGCGCTACGCCAGCCGATACTGGTGTGAGTAGTTTCATGATCATTGGTCTTATTGCTGTTGTTTTGATTGCATTCTTAGTGATTGTGGTGCTGAACAGGGTAATTGGAACTTTAGAGCGTTTGCTGATCAAGAGAGAAGACGAGCAACACGTTTTTATCGAAGATGAAGAAGATACTACGGTAAAGAAAGATAAGTTCGCGATAGCGAAAAAGCTGATTAAAAACAAGAAGTTTGTGCTGTTTGTAGTGCTTGCGTTATTGATTTCTTTAGGTTCTTTTGGATGGATGGGTTTGTGGAATACCGGAGTTCAAACTGGCTACCAACCAGTACAGCCAATTAAGTTTTCGCACCAATTGCATGCGGGTACTAATCAAATCGAATGTCAGTATTGCCACTCGGGTGCTTGGAAATCAAAGAATGCAACAATCCCATCATTAAATGTTTGTATGAACTGTCACAAGTATGTACAGGCAACAGAGAAGTACGATGGCGAAATTTCTCCGGAAATATCAAAGATTTATGCAGCATTGGATTATAATCCCGAAACGCAAGCTTACGGGCCAGATACTCGTCCTATTGAATGGATAAGGATTCACAATCTTCCTGATTTGGCTTACTTCAATCACTCTCAACACGTAAAAGTTGCAGGTATTGATTGTCAAAAATGTCACGGTCCTATTCAGGAAATGGCAGAGGTTTATCAGTATGCTCCGTTAACCATGAAGTGGTGTATCAACTGTCATAAAGAAACAGAAGTAAATGCTAAAGGCAACCCTTATTATGATAACCTGCTCGCATACCACGAGAAGATCAAAAAAGGAGAGAAAGTGACTGCAGCGGTACTTGGTGGTTTAGAGTGCGGTAAATGTCATTATTAATAAATTTAGCAATAAACAATTACAGTCTTATATAGCTTAAATGGAAAGCACAAAGAAATATTGGAAAGGTTTAGAGGAAGTAAACAATACTCCTGAATTCGCAGCACATAGCAAAAACGAATTTGCCGAGCCGATTCCTGTAGAAGAACTATTAGAAGGTAGCGGATTGAGTTCGGTAGCTCCTCGTAGAGATTTTTTAAAAGCCATGGGGTTTGGATTAGGAGCGGTAAGTTTAGCGGCTTGTAACGTTGCTCCGGTAATCAAATCTGTTCCTTACTTAATAAAGCCGGAAGAAGTTACTCCTGGTATTCCTAACTATTACACATCTAGTTATAAAGGCGGAAGCATCTTGGTTAAAACCAGAGAAGGTCGTCCAATTAAAATAGAAGGAAATCCTACTTGTTTAATTAATAAAGGGGGTTTAAATGCGCAAGCGCAAGCGGTAGTTTTAGATCTTTACGATATATCAAAATTAAAAGGGCCGATAAAAGGTGGTGCAGAATATTCTTGGGATGATGTAGATACTTACGTGAAGCGTGGACTTGCAAAGGTTCAAGCATCGGGTAAAGCAATCGCGTTAGTAACTTCAACGGTTAACAGCCCCTCAACTAAGGCAGTCGTTGCCGAATTTTCTTCACAGTACCCTTCAACAAAACACATCAACTTAGATGCTGTTTCGTATTCGGGAATCATCAAAGCAAACGAAGCAAGTTTTGGTAAAGCTGTTTTGCCTCAATACCGTTTTGATAAAGCAAGTGTGATTGTAAGTTTTGGAGCTGATTTCTTGGGAACTTGGATTTCTCCTGTACAATTCACAAAACAATACGTAAGCAACCGTGGCATCGCTTCTTTAAACCAAAAGAGAATGTCGAGACATGTTCAAATCGAAACAGGTTTGAGTATGACGGGTACCAATGCAGATTCAAGAGCAGCCATTAGACCTTCAGAAGAAGGAGCGGCTGTTTTAAGTTTATATGCCGAGTTAACTGGTGCTGCTGTTGGTGGAGCAAGTTTATCAAACAACAAGCCTGCAGAAAATACCATCAAAATTGTAGCAAAAGAGTTACTAGCAGCAAAAGGAGCTTCCTTAGTTGTTTCTGGGTCTAACAGCGTTGCAGTGCAAACTGTAATTAATGCAATCAATAGCTTTTTAGGTAGCTACGGAACAACTATAGATTTAGACAATCCATCGTACCAGTTTGCTGGAAAAGACGAAGAGTTTACCACCCTTTTGGCTGACATGAAAGCTGGAAGAGTAGGGGCGGTTTTGTTTTTAGATGCAAATCCTGCTTACAGCCATCCAATGGCTAAGGAATTTGTTGAAGCAATAAAGAAAGTTGATTTAACGGTTTCTTTTGCAGATAGAGCTGATGAAACTGCTTTATTGTGTAACGTAATTGCACCAAACCACAGTTTCTTAGAAGCTTGGAGTGATGAGAATGCAATTGAAGGTTACTATACATTGGTGCAGCCAACTATTAATCCTATATATAACACTCGTCAAGCGGAGTTAAGTTTATTAGCTTGGGCTAATTACCCAAACCAAGATTACTACGCTTTTGTAAGAAGTAACTGGGAAAAAACAGTATTGGCAGCGTCCGGCAAAAAGTGGGACGATGTTTTACAGTCTGGTTTTATTTCAATGCCTGCAAAATCTGGCGGTACTTATGCATTTAGCGGGTCAGTTAATAGCGCAGAAATTTTAAAACAAAGCAAAGCATTAGCTAAAGATATTGAATTGCATATCTATGAATCTGTTGCAATTGGTTCTGGAGCGCAAGCTAACAATCCATTGTTGCAAGAAACACCAGATCCGGTATCAAAAGTAACTTGGGATAACTACGCTGCTATTAACCCTAAATTCGCTGAATCTTTAGGTCTAAAACAATTTGACATCGTTTCTATTAAAACGGACAACTACTCTGTTGATTTACCCGTTTTACACCAACCAGGGCAAGCCCAAGGAACCGTTTCTGTGGCGCTTGGATACGGTAGAGAACACGCAGGTAAAGTTGGTAATGGCGTTGGAAAAAACGTTTATCCGTTCATCACATACAGCCAAGGCACTGCCAACTATACAAATTCTGTAACGCTTGCTAATACAGGCGGATACGAAGAACTGGCACAAACACAAACTCACCATACCATTGAAGGTAGAAATATCGTAAGAGAAACTACTTTCGCAGAATATAAAAAAGATCCAGCACACGGTAGCGGTAACCACGGTGAAAAACACCCTACCTATGATTTGTGGACTAAATTTGATCAGCCTGGCCACAATTGGTTAATGGCAATTGATTTAAATGCCTGTACAGGTTGTGGCGCTTGTATTGTAGCTTGTAATGCAGAAAACAACGTTCCTGTTGTAGGTAAAGATGAAGTTCGCCGTCGTAGGGAAATGCACTGGATTCGTATCGATAGGTACTACACTTTTAACGAAGATGGTAAAGAACTTACCGAAGAGCATGAAATTGTAGACATTGAAGGTAAGATGGAAGATGTTTCTGTTGTACACCAACCAATGATGTGTCAACATTGCGACCATGCCCCTTGTGAAACGGTTTGCCCTGTTTTGGCAACTGTACACTCTAACGAAGGGTTAAACCACATGGCTTATAACCGTTGTGTTGGAACTAGGTATTGTGCGAATAACTGTCCATATAAAGTACGTCGTTTCAACTGGTTTAACTACTGGAATGATTCTCGTTTTGATAACTATTTAAACAACGAATTTACACAATTGGTATTAAATCCAGACGTTACCACACGGTCTCGTGGAGTAATGGAGAAATGCTCAATGTGTATCCAACGTATTCAAGCTGGCAAATTGGAAGCGAAGATAGATAAGAGAGCAATGGTTGATGGAGATGTTAAAATGGCTTGTCAACAGACTTGTCCAGCTAACGCAATCATCTTCGGAGATGCTAATGATCCAAATTCTGAGATTTCGATAGCGTTGAAAAATGAAAGAACATTCTACGTGTTAGAAGAGCTGAACGTACAGCCAGGAGTTGGTTATATGACAAAAGTTACTAATAAAGGATCTGAAGAAGCTTAATATTTAAAAATATAATTTAAGATATGTCATCTCATAACGAATCAATATTAAGAGAACCCTTAATCACCGGTAAAAACATCACGTACAAAAAAATTACGGACGATGTTTTATGGCCGATTGAGAACAAGCCTAACCGAGCTTGGTGGATTGGGTTTATCGTTGCTGCTATGGGCGCTTGCCTTTGGTTGTTTGCGGTTAGTTACACATTCTGGAACGGAATTGGAGCTTGGGGATTAAACAAGACCGTTGGTTGGGCTTGGGATATTACTGGTTTCGTATGGTGGGTAGGTATTGGTCACGCCGGAACATTAATTTCTGCGGTATTATTACTCTTCCGTCAAAACTGGAGAAACTCCATTAACAGATCTGCGGAAGCGATGACCATTTTCGCTGTAATTTGTGCGGCAACTTATGTGGTTTCTCACATGGGTCGTCCATGGTTAGCTTATTGGCCATTGCCACTTCCAAATCAGTTTGGATCTTTGTGGGTCAATTTTAACTCTCCGTTAGTATGGGACGTTTTCGCTATATCCACTTATTTCACAGTTTCTTTAGTTTTCTGGTATGTGGGTTTACTGCCCGATATCGCTGCAATTAGAGATAGAGCAACAGGATTAACAAAAAAAACTTATTCCATACTTTCTTTTGGATGGACTGGTTCTGTAAAAAGCTGGCAACGTTTTGAAACCGTGTCATTGATTTTGGCAGGTATCGCAACTCCATTGGTACTTTCGGTACACACAATTGTATCCATGGACTTTGCAACATCCTTAATCCCTGGATGGCACACGACCATATTTCCTCCATACTTTGTAGCAGGAGCAATTTTCTCTGGTTTTGCAATGGTTCAAACCTTATTGTTGGTAACCAGAAAAGTATTAGGATTAGAAAACTACATTACCATGTTTCATATTGAGTCGATGAATAAAATCATTGTACTTACCGGTTCTATTGTAGGTGTTGCGTATCTATCAGAATTCTTTATTGCTTGGTATTCTGGTGTAGAATATGAGCAATATACTTTCTTAGCTAGATTTATCGGTCCATATTGGTGGGCAGGGTGTATGATGTACGGCTGTAACGTGTTGATGCCGCAATTACTTTGGTTTAAAAAGGTACGTACCAACATCGCTATCTCATGGTGTTTATCTATTGTGGTAAACATAGGAATGTGGTTTGAGCGTTTCGTGATTATCGTAGTTTCATTACAAAGAGATTATATCCCTTCAAGTTGGGCAATGTTTTATCCAACTTGGGTAGATATTTCAGTATTTATTGGCTCAATCGGACTTTTCTTTACCTTGTTCTTATTGTTTATCAGAGTTTTGCCTTCAGTAGCGATGGCAGAGGTAAGGTTATTGGTTAAATCATCTTCTGAACAAGCTAAGAAGAAATTGATTGATGAAGGAAAAGTGAGTAAAGAAGAAGCTGACTACTACATTGAGTCGTTAGAGTCTTTTGATAGTGTTGACCAAAATGACTACGTAAAAGTTTAACCATGAGCAAGATAAAATATATTTTAGGTCTATTTGAAGATCCCGATGAGATGATGCATGGGATTGATAAACTGCAAGAGAATAACATCAGCATATACGATGTTTATACGCCAATGCCTATCCATGGCATTGAAGACAAATTGGGAATTAAAAGAAGTAGGTTGGGAATTGTTGCATTCTGTTGTGGAATTACCGGTACGGCTACCGCTCTTGCGATGATGTATTACATGATGAGGTATGATTGGCCAATGAATGTGGGAGGTAAACCAAATTTTGCGCTCCCTAATTTTATCCCAATCACTTTTGAGCTTACTGTTTTGTTTTGTGCACTAGGATTGGTTGCAACTTTTTGCTACAGAACCCATTTGGCTCCAGGAAGAACGCCGAGAGTGATGGATTTGAGAGCAACAGCGGATAGATTTGTGATTGCAATTGACGCAAACCAATTTACGGACAGCACAATGGTTGATAGTTTATTAAAAGAAGCCGGTGCAGTAGAAATTAAGCACAACGATAGAAAATATCTAAGTTATGAATAAGACAAGCATTTTTGCATTAGTGCTGATAGCAATTTCGGTTGCTACAATTTTCAGCTCATGCCACGATAAAAGAAGTAGGGGTTTAGAGTATGCACCTAACATGTATTACCCTATAGCCTATAATCCTGATCAAAAAAATAAGAATTTTGAGAACGGGATCACAGCTCAGGTTCCACCTGCTGGTACTGCGCCTATCGGGTTTACCAAATTTACAGAGTATGCTAATACACCAGAGGGCTACGAAGCGGCAGGCATTGGAGCTATTAATCCATTACCTGTAACTAAACAAAACCTAGCAGAAGGTAAACAGCTTTACGTAGCAATGTGCGGTCCCTGCCATGGGGCAAATGGTTCTGGAAACGGCTCAATTGTCGAGTTAGGAAAATATCCAGCTCCACCTGCTTACGCAACCGGCAACTCATCAAGAGGCGGAGCGATGAAAGACTTATCGTCTGGTAAAATTTACCATACCATGCAATACGGTTTAAATTTAATGGGATCTTATGCATCTCAACTTTCGCCAGAAGAACGCTGGAAAGTTGTAATGTATGTTCACGAATTACAAAAAGGACAATAATCGATTTAATAAAAATATGGGAGCTCATCATCATTCATATAATTTTTCAGAGCAATTTAGTTTCAGCGGAAAAGCTAAGCTATTCAGCTTGATAGGCATAGTAATCGGCGTTTTAGCTATCGCTTATGGTTTTTTAACCGGACACGCGGAACGTACTTTTCTTAACTTATTGTTAATGAGTTACTACTTTACTTGCGTTTGTGCCGCGGGGCTATTTTTTTGCGCCTTACAGTATGTTGCTCAGGCAGGTTGGTCCGCTGGGTTACTAAGGGTACCTCAAGCTTTTGCCAAAGCATTGCCCTTTGCTAGTATTGTGTTAATTATTGTGGTTAGTGCAGGGCTGTTTTCTCACAACTTGTACAACAGCTGGAATCATGCTCCTGGCGAAGGGGGCGGGCATCACTTCAGCCACAGTAAAGAAGTTTATTTAAGTCCTTTGTTTTTCATTGCTAGGCTCGTGGTGTTCTTAGGAGCGTATAGCTTTTTCGCAATGTTCTTGTCCAAGCTATCTGTGAATGAGGATATCCATGGTGGGTTAAAAAGCTATGAGAAGAGTATCAAGTACTCAACTATTTTCTTGGTTATTTTTGGCTTTACTACGCCACTTTGGGCATTTGATACAATTATGTCCTTGGAAGCACATTGGTTCTCTACTATGTTTGGGTGGTATAACTTTGCTGCAATGTGGGTTTCTGGAATGGCGGCCATTACAATTGTAACCATTCTTTTAAGAAAAGCTGGTCACATGCCTTGGCTAAAGGATAGTCACTTACACAACTTAGGGATATTTGTGTTTGCTTTTTCTATTTTTTGGACATACATATGGTTTGCGCAATTTTTATTAATCTACTATGCAAACATTCCAGAAGAAACGGTGTATTTCTTTAAGAGATGGGAAGGTTTTTATTTACCACTGTTTTGGCTGAACTTAATCATCAATTTTATGTCACCTGTTTTAATCTTAATGTCAAGAGACGCAAAAAGGAAAACAAATATCCTATTAGGAGTGTGTATATTATTGATTTGTGGCCATTGGTTAGATTATTACATGATGATTATGCCAGGAACATTGGCAGAAGCTGCCGGGTTTGGTATTGTTGAAATTGGAGTTTTCTTAGGTTTTGCAGGTTTATTTACTTTCTCAGTATTAACATCATTGAGTAAAGCACCGTTGGCGGCAAAAAACCATCCTTTTATGGAAGAGAGTTTAAATCACCAGATTTAATTAGTATTTAATTGATCAGAAGATGAGTATTAAAAGATTTTTTAATTTGAATAGCCTATTTGTGTTGTGTGCGTTTATCGCATTCTCGTTCACTCAAGTGATGGCTCAGGAAACTGTTGAAGTTGCAACTGAGGAGGTTGCTAAAAACGAAGGCTTAGGTAAAACAGTCGGTTATTATTTACTTATATTTTTATTGCTGTGCGTTTTTGTTGGCATTGTAGGCAAGATTTTAAGTGTATATGATCTTACTAAAAAAATACAAAGCAAACGAAGCGGTATTCAATGGGATATGATTAACGGTGTCCTTTTTGGCATCATACTAATCCTTGGTTTGTATGGTGTTTATTGGAGTTATACGGTGCAAGGTGCTATGATTTTGCCAGATGCGGCATCAGTTCATGGAGAAAAAATTGACTCGATGTTTTACATTACGTTGATTATAACAACTATTGTTTTGGTGTTAACGCACATTGCATTATTTTCCTTCGCATATTTATACAACAGCAGTAAAAAACGCAAAGCTTATTACTATCCGCATAATAATACATTAGAAAAGTATTGGACCGTGATTCCCGCAATTGTTTTAACTGTTCTAGTATTAATGGGCTTTTTTACTTGGAGAGGAATTACCAACGTATCTCGTGAGGAGATGAAAAACGCCTTACAGATTGATGTTACTGCACATCAGTTTGCATGGGATGTTAGGTATGGTGGAAAAGATAATTTAAACGGTAAGAAAAACTATAAACTAATTGGAACTTTAAATGGACTAAACAATTTGGGTTTAGATTTGTCTGATAAAGCAAACTATGATGATTTAAAGGTAACAGAAATTGTATTGCCAGTAAACAATCCCGTTCGGTTTACGTTAAGTTCTCAGGATGTATTGCACAGTTTTTACATGCCACATTTTAGGGTGCAAATGAACTGTGTACCTGGTATGGCAACGTATTTTCAGTTTACGCCAACAAAAACCACTGCAGAAATGCGTCAGGATACTGATAACGCAAAATTTGACTATCATTTGCTTTGTGCAAAAATATGTGGGGGTTCCCACTATAATATGCAGTTCAAAGTACGCGTGGTCTCAGTAAAAGAATACCAAAGATGGATTGATAAACAAAAGCTTATCGTTACCGAGGATATGAAAAAAGAGTATCAATTGGCAATGAAAGATAGTGTGACCGGTTCAGAAAAGAAAATTGCATTAAATAATTAAGATTTAAACAGGCAAAATTATGTCAACAATTGCAATAAATAATCCAGCATCAATTCAACATCATGATGATCACTCACACGATCATCACAAGGAAACTTTCCTGACTAAATATGTTTTTAGTCAAGACCATAAGATGATTGCCAAACAGTTCCTTATTACAGGTATCATAATGGGTGTAATTGCTATGCTTCTATCTATTCTATTCAGAATTCAATTGGCATATCCCGACCAAAGCTTCCCGTTATTAGAGGTTTTATTGGGTAGGTTTGCGCCAGAGGGCAGGCTAGACCCTAACTTTTATCTTTCGCTGGTTACTATACACGGAACCATAATGGTTTTCTTTGTATTAACTGCGGGGCTAAGTGGAACGTTTTCCAACTTATTGATCCCACTTCAAATTGGCGCCAGAGACATGGCATCACCTTTCATGAATATGCTATCTTATTGGTTGTTCTTCTTAGCGAGTGTAATCATGATATCTACATTCTTCATTGAATCTGGTCCCGCAGGCGCTGGTTGGACAATTTATCCGCCACTATCAGCAGTTCCACAAGCTATGCCGGGTTCTGGTTTAGGAATGACGCTTTGGTTAGTTTCAATGATTCTTTTTGTAGCCTCGTCCTTAATGGGAGGTATCAATTACGTGTCAACAATACTTAACATGCGTACCAAAGGTATGGATCTTTGGAAAATGCCGTTAACTATTTGGGCTTTCTTATTAACAGCTATCTTAGGTATTTTATCATTCCCTGTATTAGTTGCGGGTGTAGTACTATTGATTTTCGATAGAAGTTTCGGTACCTCTTTTTACCTTTCAGATATTTTTATCGGCGGACAAGCTTTAGCACACGAAGGCGGTAGTCCTATTTTATGGCAACATTTATTTTGGTTCTTAGGCCATCCAGAGGTTTACATCGTAATCATGCCTGCAATGGGTATAGCTTCTGAGGTAATGTCGGTGAATTCCCGCAAACCAATCTTTGGTTATCATGCAATGGTTTATTCGTTAATTGGTATCACAACATTATCGTTTATTGTTTGGGGACACCACATGTTTGTTACCGGTATGAATCCGTTCTTAGGAGGGGTGTTTATGATAACGACATTGATTATTGCGGTTCCATCGGCTGTAAAAACCTTTAATTGGTTAGCTACATTGTGGAGAGGAAATATAAGATTTACACCAGCTATGCTTTTTGCAATTGGTCTAGTGTCTTTCTTTATCTCCGGTGGTTTGACTGGAATTTGGTTAGGAAACGCTGCTTTGGATATAAACTTACACGATACTTACTTCGTGGTTGCACACTTTCACTTGGTAATGGGTTCAGCGGCTATTTTTGGTATGCTAGCTGGTATCTATCACTGGTTTCCAAAAATGTTTGGAAGAATGATGAACGCGAAGCTAGGTTATCTACATTTCTGGTTAACATTTGCTTCAGCCTACCTAGTTTTCTTCCCAATGCACTTTATGGGGTTAGACGGTGTTCCACGTAGGTATTACGCCTTTACAGAGTTTGAATCCATGGATAAATGGTTGTCTGTAAACGTATTTATAACATGGTCTGCAATCATGGGGGCGGTAGCACAAGTTGCGTTTTTGTTTAATTTTTTCTACTCTATTTTCTTTGGAGAAAAAGCAACTCAAAATCCTTGGCAGGCAAATACTTTGGAATGGACTACACCAGTTGAACGTATCCACGGAAATTGGCCAGGTGAAATTCCATCAGTTTATCGTTGGGCTTATGACTATAGTAAACCGGGACATCCTGAAGATTTCATTATGCAAAGCACACCGCTCTCTGAAACAATGAGTAGTAACCTTCCACATGATTTTGAAGGTAACGAAGTCGCTGAAAAGATTCAGGAAAAGTGGAATCTAGAACATAATCCCGTTACAAATACGGAAGAAGTCAAATAAAAATATTATTTGAATAATTTATAATTGGGGTATTCAGTAAGATTTACGGATACCCCAATTTTATAAAATCGAAATGTACTCAAAGGCTGAAGGTCGGTTTTTAACAGCAAATTTTATTTCGCTGGTTGCTCTTTTTTTACTCATTTTGGCAGGTGGCGTGGTGCGAAGTTCGGGTTCTGGAATGGGTTGCCCCGATTGGCCGAAGTGTTTCGATCAATATATTCCACCCACTCACATTTCTCAACTGCCTGCAAATTATAAAGAGAAATACGTACAAGAAAGGGTAGCTAAGAACGAACGATTTGCTAAACTTTTAGATAGATCAGGCTATGCCGATTTAGCTGAAAAAATTAGGCATGATGAAAGCATAAAACTTCCAGAAGAGTTTAACCCCTCTAAGACCTACACTGAGTATATAAATAGGCTAATTGGCGCATTAACAGGACTTTTCTTATTAGTGGCTTTTGCATTATCAGTTCCATTAATCAAAAGCAGACCAGCGGTTTTCTGGCTTAGTGGAGTCAATTTAATTCTGGTCGCTTTTCAAGGTTGGTTAGGTTCAATCGTAGTTTCTACAAACCTATTAGCTTGGATGATAACAGTACACATGTTAGTTGCTGTGTTGATACTTGCGATTACATTGTACACCTATTTTTTAGTGAAGCAACCAAAACAAAAGCTGGCAATTTCCAATAATCAATTGCTCAGCTTAAGAATCGTTTCCTTTTTTGTGGTTTTGGTTTCCGTTTGGCAAATTACTATTGGAACAGAAGTTAGAGAAGGTGTGGATGCCGTAAAATCAGCGTTCCCAGAGTTACAACGGAGCGAATGGCTTACGGAGGTAGGAAGGATATTTACAGATCATAAAAACATTGGGTGGCTTTATTTGGTTTTAAGTGTAGTACTGTTTTTTTTAATTAGAAAGTTTGAGTTGAAGGGATTGGTTTCTAAGTTAGGTTTTTGTATGCTAGCCGTATTCCTGTTGCAAGTGCTTACAGGCATAGTGCTTACCTATTTCGCTTTAGCGTCTTGGGCACAGGCTGCTCATGTTTTTTTAGCGACAGTAGTGTTTGGTTTGCAGGCTTATTTGGCATTTATTTTTTTTACTAAAGAACGTAATTTAAACAGATTATAGTGGGGGAGTTTATTCAGGATTTTAAAAACTTGGTAAAGTTGAGATTAACGCTCTTAGTGGTTTTCTCGGCTTCAATTTGTTTTTTGATCGGAGAGCATTACGAAGGTTCAATCCATTGGGTAAACTGGATTAAATTAATTGTAGGAGGCTTTTTAGTAACATCGGCTGCAAATGGCTTTAATGAAATTATAGAGAAAGATTTAGACAAGTTGATGGCTAGAACTTCAGACAGACCGTTGCCATCTGGCAGAATGACCACTGGACAAGCTTTAGTGCTAAGCTTATTCATGGGGATAGCTGGGACATTTTTACTGGGAAGTTTGAATTTATTGACAGGTATTTTATCTGTTTTCTCCATTTTTTTATATGCTTTTGTTTATACGCCATTAAAAAGAAAATCTCCTATCGCAGTATTTGTAGGAGCAATTCCTGGCGCATTACCTCCGCTTATCGGTTATGTTGCTTCCAATGGAAAAATAGATTTGATCGCTCTGGTGCTGTTTGGAATTCAGTTTGTTTGGCAGTTTCCTCATTTTTGGGCGATTGCTTGGGTGCTGGATGACGATTATAAAAAAGCTGGCTTTCGACTTTTGCCGACAACGCATCGAGATAAGATCAGTGCCATCGTAACATTCGTAACAACCTTAATTTTAATTCCAGTTAGTTTGTTGCCAACTTTCTATGGATTTGGAGGAAATTTGATTGGAATGGTTTCCTTGGTAATGGGATTGATATTCGCTTATCAGGCTTTTGTGTTGGTTCAAAAGCTCGACGTTAAATCGGCTCGGAAGCTGATGTTTGGAAGTTTTATTTATTTGCCAGTAGTTCAACTGGTACTTTTATTCAATTTAAAAATATGGTAGTTAATAGTGATTTAGACAGACATAATTTACAGCCTAAAAAGTTTGTATTGTGGTTATTGATTGTTTCATCAATCATCTTTTTTGCGGGTTTAACCAGTGGATTTATTGTTTATACTGGTGATGGGGCAGGTAAAACCCTAAACGTGGATTTGCCAAAAGTTTTTATTTACAGTAGCGTTGTAATTGTTTTAAGTAGTTTGACCATGTATTTAGCATCTGTAAGCACCAGAAAGTTGAAGTTTGCACAGCAAAAGTTATGGTTGTGGATTACTTTTTTGTTAGGGCTGGTATTTATTGCAATGCAAGTTTATGGGTGGTCTGTTTGGACAGGGCTAGGCGTTTATTTCGTAAACTCGAATGCATCAATAAGTTTTGTTTATGCGCTAACTTTGTTCCATATTGTACACATCGTAGCAGGCTTGATTTTAATTTTAACGGCTGTAAAAAGCAGTTACGGACCTGTACCGACGGTAAAAAATAGCTTTAGAATGGAAATAACTTCTATTTTTTGGCATTTTGTAGATATTGTATGGATTTATTTATACCTTTTCTTACTTTTGAACCAATAAAAATTACTCAGGAATTACAAATTAATAATTGATGGATACAGCAGCACAATTAGACCAGGTTAAAACCACGCCATGGAGCGGAGGCAGATCACCATTCTCTACAGAGTATGGAAAGCTGATGATGTGGTTTTTCCTTTTATCAGATGCATTTACGTTTTCTGCATTTTTAGTTTACTACGGAGCGCAACGCTTTAGTAAAATGACTTGGCCAGATCCAGACATTGTATTCCAGTCAATCCCTGGTATTACAGATACAGGAGCTCCTTTAGTTTTTGTGGGTATCATGACTTTCATTTTAATTGCAAGTTCTGTAACCATGGTTTTAGCGGTTGAAGCAGGCCATCGTAACGCTAAAAAAGAGGTAATTTGGTGGATGGTTGCTACCATTATAGGTGGTTTCATGTTTTTAGGTTGCCAAGCGTTAGAATGGTCTCATTTACGTCACGAAGGGTTTTGGTGGGGCGAAACCCCTAGCCTAGAGGTTTTAGCCTCAATGGGGGCAGATGCAGTGAGTGGGCAACAGTTTGCCGATTTATTCTTTACGATTACGGGTTTTCACGGATTTCACGTTTTTACCGGTGTGATTATTAATATTATCATTTTATTTATGACGATGGCAGGTGTTTTTGAACGTCGCGGGCATTATTTGATGGTTGAAAAGGTTGGTTTATACTGGCACTTTGTTGATTTGGTTTGGGTATTC
>JBBSTQ010000014.1:0-18257 GCA_038235745.1 Sphingobacteriales bacterium | reverse complement strand
TCGCTGTGCATTTTGCCCGTAATAATAGAGCTCATGTACTGCGGTAAATGCAGAGCGTACTTAATTTTCTCGTAAAGATCTGGTCTTTGGTGCTTAATGCGGTACAACTGCATTCCAGAATTCAAACTACCTAAAACTGGCGAAGCCGTACGTACCGCAACTTCTTCCTCGCCTCCGTAAGTGTCGTAGAATTGTTTTTTCAGCTCTTCCGGATATTCCTTTAAATAGTTGTAAAGTGGCGCTAAAGGTTTTCCGTTCTCATCCACATAAACCAAACTGGCGCCGTAGGTTGAAAAATTAATAGCCTTAATATCAAACTGTTTGTTTCTTAAAACTTCATGCAAAGAATCAAATACTGAAAGTCTTAAACTTTCAAGATTTTCGCAAGTGTCGCCATCTTCATCTTTGGTTTCGATAAACCTTGCCGTTCGTTCAAAAACTATTTTATAATCTTCATCAAATAAAAACAGCTTCTTATTGGTTTTTCCAATATCAAATATGGCTATAACTGGGATTTTCATTTTAGTTTAGATTTGAGATGTGAGTATTGAGATGTGAGTAGCTCGACATGACTGCAAAAACGATGACATATCATGGCGTTTAAACACGCTATTCGCTCATACGCACACAGGGCCTTAGGCTCTTGGCGGGTATCCGCTGCTATCGTTAACGCAAACAAGAAATGAAACATGAGATTTAGAGACTTAACAGGCTCTCAAATCTTCCCAAAGGGATGCCTTTGGCACACATCTCATTTCTCATATCTCTTTACAGTCCCGTTGCCTTAGTTTCTGAACCTCTTTCGTTAATTAACGATGCTCTAACTTTAGCAGATCTAAATAATTTCACTGGATCTAAAGCCCCGCCGCTTTGCAATCTTGCTTCTGCGATTAATGGGCGAACATCTGTACGGTAAGCTTGTTGCAAAATTTCTTGTGCTAAGCTCACGTCGTTTTTCTGTTGCGCTTCTTTCAATGCTTTTCTATCAACTAGCAAAGCTTGTGCATAAGCCATCATAATTGCTTCTACAGATTGCAACAAATCTTCTAAAGGATCTTTAATATTGTGCGATGCATCAATCATCCAGGCTAAGCCAGCTGCATGGTTCATTTTAGCATGATCCATACCGTCAACCAGTTCGTTGAAAATCAAGAACAATTGGTAAGGTTTGATTGCTCCGGTTGTTAAATCATCATCACCGTACTTTGAATCGTTAAAGTGGAAACCACCTAACTTGCCTTCCATCAATAATAAAGAAACAATTTGCTCGATGTTTGCGTTTGGCAAATGATGACCTAAATCAACCAAAGTGTAAGCTTTTGGACCTAATTTAGTCGCGTATAATAACGACTGACCCCAATCTGCTACCGTAGTTGAGTAGAAGTTTGGTTCGTTAGATTTGTACTCGACAAAGATTTTCCAATCTTCTGGTAACGCTGCGTAAATTTCTTTTAAGCTAGCTAAGGTGTTTTCAAAAGCTTCTCTAAAGTTCAATTGACCTGGAAAACTAGATCCATCTGCCAACCAAACCGTCAACGATTTTGAGCCCAAAGCGATACCATGCTTAATTACTTCAATGTTATGTGCAACCGCTTGGTCTCTTACGTTTTTATCAACGTTTTGCAATGAGCCAAACTTGTAGCTGTATTTTTGACCAGCTTGATCTTGAAAAGTGTTTGAATTGATCGCATCAAACTTTAAATCTAAGGATTTTGCCAAGTTCATTATCTTATCAGCATCTTCTGGGATATCCCAAGGGATGTGCAAAGATATTGCACCACTTGATTGGTTTAACTGGTGCAAAACACCAATATCAGCCATTTTTTCTTCTAAGTTGCTTGGTTCGCCACCACCAGAAAATCGTCCGAAACGAGTTCCACCTGTACCTAAAGCCCAGCTTGGAATTGCTATTTGGAAATCTCTTAACTTTTGAATATGTGCATCAGCTCCTTCATTGTCTTCTAAAAAACTCGCTAATTTCTTTTGGTGTTTAGTAGCCAACCCTTCGTTGTGCTGCTCAATAAGGTTTTTATCTATTTTCATAATTGGTTATGATAGTTCCCCCTTTTTCAGGGGGAACGTAAGTTTTATATTTTTTCTACAATAGTTCCTCTCCTTCGTCCCAAGGGGAGACTCCTTTGGAAGAGAGTCCCGATAGCTATCGAGGCATTTTTATCTCGCAAAAGCCATTGCCACTCCACCATCAACATTCAACATATTCCCCGTTGATTTTGACAACAAACCGCCTGTAAAGGCAAAACAAGCATTTGCAATATCAACCGGAAGGATGATTTTGTTCAGCAATGTTCTTTTTGCGTAATAAGCAGGAAGTTCTGCAACGGTAATTCCGTATGCTTTTGCTCTTCCTTCAGCCCATCCGCCTGCCCAAATATTACTATCGCTAATTACTGCATCAGGGTTAACAACGTTAACTCTAATTCCAGCTGCACCTAATTCAGCAGCATTTAATCTACTTAAATGTAACTGTGCTGCCTTTGCACTTCCATAGCCTGCATTATTTGGCCCGCTCACTAAAGCGTTTTTACTTACGATATTGATGATATCACCGCCCATATCTTGCTTTTTCATTACGATTGTAGCAGCTTGAGTCACTAAAAACTGACCTTTCACTAAAACATTGTATAATAAATCCCAATCTTTTTGAGCGTGATCTTCAATGGTTTTAGAGATGGATAAACCTGCGTTATTCACGATGATATCAACTCCACCAAAACTCAAAGCTGCAATTCTCATTGCGTCTTCAATTTGTGGCTGGCTGGTTACATTCATTGTTGCAATTGCGTAAGAATCTTGACCGAAATCTTTCTTAAACTCCTCGCCTGCTTCGCCTAAACGCTCAGCATTCATATCGTTTAAAATCACACAACCACCTTCTTCAACAAATTTACGAGCAATTGCTTTTCCAATTCCACCAGCGCTACCAGTGATCATGGCAACTCTACCAGATAAAGCTTTTGGCTTAGGCTGACGAGACAATTTAGCTTCTTCTAACAACCAATATTCGATGTTGAAAGCTTCTTGACGAGGTAATGATGTGTATTCAGAAACTGCTTCTGCACCTTTCATTACGTTGATTGCATTGGTGTAAAATTCTGCAGCAACACGGGCAGTTTGTTTGTCTTTTGCAAAAGAGAACATACCCACACCTGGATAAATAATAATTACCGGGTTAGCATCACGAATTGCTGGGCTATTATCATGTTTTGCAGTATTATAATAATCTGCATACATTTTACGATAAGCTTCAAATGCTGGCGCAAGCTTAGCTTTAATAGCTTCAACATCGCTTAAATCGTCATCCTTACCCAATTCTAAAACTAGCGGGCTAATTTTAGTTCTTAAAAAGTGATCAGGGCAACTGGTTCCCATTGGAGCCAATCTTTCTAAATCGTTAGAGTTGATATATTCTAAAACTCTATCATCATCGGTAAAATGGCCGATCATTGAACGTTCGCTTGAACAAAAACCTCTTAATATTGGTGCTAAATCAGCAGCTTTATTTAAACGATCTGCTTTGATTAAGCTTTGGATTTTTTGTCCACCAAAAACAGGTCCTTTTTTGCCATAGTTTTGCTCCAGGTATTCAGCGCATTTCTCCACAACTTCTAAAGTATTCACGTAACTGTCGTAAGCAGTATCGCCCCAAGTGAACAATCCGTGAGAACCCAACATGATTCCTTTAATGTTCGGATTTTTATCCAAACATTCTTTCAGTTGTAAACCTAAATCGAAACCTGGCTTTTGCCAAGGCACCCATCCAATAGCTCCGTCAAAAAGTTCTTGCGTTATTTTTTCTCCGTCTTTAGCTGCAGCAATTGCAATAGCCGCATCTGGATGTAAGTGATCAATGTGTGCAAAAGGTAAGAAACCGTGTAAAGGCGTATCAATAGAAGGCGCTTTTGAGGCTAAATCATAGATACAGTGGTTAAATAATTCCACCATTTCGTCTTCATGCTCAATACCTTTATATACATTTTGCAGTGCTCTTAATCTGTCAACGTATAAGGCTGCTAAACCGCTTTTCTTTAAAGTACCAATGTCGCCACCAGAACCCTTGATCCACATAATTTCAGTTTCTTGACCAGTTAAAGGATCTTTTGCTGTTGCCTTGCAAGATGTATTTCCTCCACCGTAGTTTGTTAACCTTAAATCTGCACCTAACAAATTTGAACGGTAAATTAACAATGCTACTTCGTCTCCCGCAAGTTTTGCCGCTTCGGCATCGTCCCACAAATAGCTTACATGTTTAAAAGAATTTTTATTTAATGACATATTATTTTGATATATATTATTTGTTATTTAATTGAATTTCCGTATCCAACGACTAATATGGATATAAGGATGATGATGATTCCGATGATTACCGTACCTAACGTTTTGGTGCGTACACCTTTCCACTCTTTTAACACCAAACCCCAAATGTTTGCTACTAAAATAATGAAGGCCATGTGCAAAATCCACGAGCTTGCACCGTTACCTAATAAGCTTTCGCCCATTCCGTAAAAGAAGAATTGCAAAAACCACGTGGTACCTGCCAAAGCGGCGAAAATATAATTTTTTGTTAGTGGCGTTGCTTTGTTGGTATAATCGCCGAAGCTTTTGTTACGAGCGTTCAAGATCATACACCATACAAAGTTGGTTAGTAAACCACCCCACATAATAATGATGTAGGTTACGTTATTTTGGTATAAAAACTCGCCCTGACCAGGGTTTACTGCTTTCCAAGCTTCGTTTGCGGTGTTGGCCATGTCTTTTCCGGCATCAATACCGAAAGCAAAACAAGCACTTAATACACCTGAAACTATTGCAACGAACAAGCCCAAGCCAATTTTAAACTCAGTGCCAGACGCATCTTTCTCAACAGTACCTAAGTCCTTATCTTTCATACTACCTGCCACGCCACAAACAGCAATACCGACGATACAAATAAACAAGCCCAAAAGGACTAATTGCCCCCAAGCGGAGCCAACAATCATACTGATGGAGTCTTTTCCGGCCTCTGGATAGTATTCGTAAAAAACGGACGGAATTAACGCTCCGAAAACAGAACATAAACCTAAAATGATGGAGCTACCTAAAGCAACGCCTAAATACCTGACTCCGAGACCGTAAGTTAAGCCTCCAATTCCCCATAATGAGCCAAATAAAAATGTGTAGAAAAGAACAGAGCCAGAAGCTTCTTTGATGATATCCGCAAAACCTGGAATAGTTAAATAAGCAGCCAATGGTGGTACGATTAACCATGAAAAAATGCCGCCTACAATCCAATAACTTTCCCAAGACCAGCCTTTGACTTTCTTGTACGGAATGTAGAAACTTCCCGAGGCAAAACCGCCAAAGAAGTGATAAATAACGCCTAATAGTGCTCCCATAAAATTGTTTTTGTTTAAGTTTATTTTTGGTTACGCTAAAGTAGTGGCTAAAATTCATAAAACTGTCATGGACTGTTATGTGAAAGGAGGATTTAACAGCAAAAACCGTTATTTATTTCTAAAAAAGGTTACCCAACGCAACCGCGATAGTGGCTAAGTATTCATTTTCTAAAACCGCTAACCAACATTAGTGTTTTTACTTGGTTGATATTATGCTTTATCAACGAAAACATAAAAAAAGCGATTGATGAATACAGCAACCGCTTTTGAAAACTTATTAAATATAAAGCGATGATAAGCTAAACCATTTTAAAACACATGGTTTTTATAAAATAATCTGACTTTGCTTTTTAGCGCTTTCTAAGATGGCATCTATAACTTTCATATTATTTTCCGCATCAATAATTGGGTGGGGAACTTCAGTATCGTTTATAATGGCATCGGCGAAAGCCTCACATTGCAACTGGTATTGGTTTGCGTTAAAAATCATTTCTTTTTTGCCAGTCGCATTGGTAATCGTGAGTTTACATTCGCCATCCACTGGTGCATTGCAAGGAATTTCTATCTCGATATGCCCTTGATCTCCAAAAACATGAAAACGTTGATACGGAAAAGCTTGCGTAGTACAAGAAAAAGTAGCGGTCACTTGATTATCGAAATTTAAAATTCCCGCTGAAAGAAAATCGGTTTTAAAAACTTGATCATGTTGCACAACGCCCACTACACTAATCGGTTCTTTACCCAGCACAAATCGCGGATAAGAAATGCAGTAACATCCAATGTCCATTAACGCTCCTCCACCAGCTTCCGCCTGGTTTCTGATATTGCCAGCATCGTTGTTAAAATAAGAAAATAAGGTATTGATGCTTTTAACTTCTCCAATCAACCCATCTTTGATTAAGCTTTTAACTGTTACCCATTGCGGATGAAACTTGTACATAAAACCTTCCATTACCTTCAATTTAGGGTATTGCTTAATCATGTTGCTAAGCTCCGCTGCCTCATTGGTATTTAAGCCAATCGGTTTTTCGCAAAGCACATGTTTGGCATGCTGGAGTGCTTTTAGCGTGTATTCTAAATGCAGATTGTTTGGCAAAGGAATATATATTGCGTCTATCTCTGAATCTTCGAAAAGTTCATCATAACTTCCATAGCTTTTAGTGATTCCAAATTGTTGGGCTACTTCAGCCGCACTTTCTTTGTTTCTTGAAGCAATTGCCCAAACTACGCCATTATTAGCCAATTTTATAGCTGGTATAACGTAGTTTAAGCCTATTTTGGCAGTGCTGAGGATTCCCCACTTAATTTTTTTCTCCATTCTGTATTTTTTTTTTTGAGCCTAGTGCTGCTGTTAGTTTACTTGGATATTTAATGGCTTTTTTAGGTTTTCGCTAAAGTTTGCGAGGTAAGCAAACCAGCTTTCTACTGTATCAAAGTTGCCACTTTTACTCCAGCCACCACCTTGGTAATAGGTTATTTGGTTGTCCTTACCGCCATTTACAACTGCTAAAACATGTTGCTTTGTTTCCTTAGTGTATTTTAAACTTTTTGCTGGATAAATAACCCCAACACCCATGTAACCGTTCGCCATTCCGCCATCACCCTTGTCCCAATAAGCAACATAATTGTTTTGCTCATCAATTTTTACAGTGCCATCGCCTTTGTGTTTGGTAACCCCACTTGCAATATCTAAACTGCTGGGTGCTTCGTAATTATTGGTCACTTTATTTAATTGGCTCCCCGCATCCAAAGAAACCATTTTAACCTCTTTAACTGTTTTTCCATTTACCAAAAATGGTTTATAAATTAATTGGAAGCTAAACCTGATAGGGCCATTATCCAAAATTTTATATTCGGAATAATTGATTGGGTAAATAATTTCATCTCCCACAATTGGTTCTGCGCCTCCGGCACCCAAAGTCATGCCCACGTGGTAAGCATCAACCGCATCTCCATGGTCTTTGTGATAGTCACCGCCCTTATATAGTTCGTTAACAATCATTCTAGAGGTTTTTTTTGCCCAAAAATCAAGTCCTTTGGCCATTCCTTTTTTACTTTCTAAAGCCTCGCCGTACATTCTAAAAGCTACTTTGTCGTTTTCCCAAGCAAAATCATCGAAGCGTTCTGGCACCTGCCTACCGAAAACTTTCGCTGGATATTTTGCCGGAACGCCGTTAACGATTGTAAACTGTTGGGATGAACCGGCTTTAATGTCCGTTTGGAAAATAATAGATTGTGGCGATGAAGTCCCGTTATAAATTACTTGAGAAGGGATTTCTTTACCGGTATCTTTGGACTTCACAATAATTTCTTTGGCATTTAAACCATTTAACTTCTGTAAATTTTGCCAAGGTATCTCCACGGTTTCTGCAGTTTTACTTAGGCTTGAGGAGTTGGATACCGTAACGGTAAGCACCGACGCCATCTTTTTGATAGAACTGCAAGACATGAAGACAGAGCTGGATAACAAAAGACAAAAAACAATGGGTTTGTAGTTTATAATTTTCATGATTTATGATTATTGATTAAAGTGATGGACGTAATGTAAGTAAAAATGGCACTTCTATCTGTTCTATTTTATTGTTTTTTATAGTCTCGGCTACTTTAGCGCCCATCAGCTTAAAATCCGTTGATATGGTGGTTATCCCGTCTAAGATGAATTTTTTTAATGGGGTTTCGTTATAGGAGATCACACCGACATCTTTCCCAACTATTAAATTGAGCGATAGTATTTTTTCTATCAATGTCACCAAGTCGTCTTCCATTAGGCTGATGTAAACCTCTTTGGCTGAAACTTTTTCTTTTGTAATGTCCTGTACTATTTTATAGTCGAAGTTGTTCTGATTGCAAAAGTTTTTAAAACCGCGAAGAATATCCTTAGGAAAATAACTGTCTTTTGGGAAAATGATTTTTAAGGTATTGTATTTAGAAAGACGAGGTAAAGTTTTTTGCAATGCGTTGAAAATATCCTCTTGGAAATTTTCATAAACAGCACTACAATTGTTCTTTTTAAAAGGAAGGTGTTTATCTAAAAATATAAGCTTCTCTCTTGGGATATGCTTAATTACTTCTTCGATTTTAGCACCGTCTTCCAACAAATGCGGAATGATTACGTAATGGGTATAGCCAACTGTTTTGCACAAAATCATCTTTTTAAAAAGTGCAAAATCATTGTTGTAAATAAAAAAATCGATTTGTGTGTTTTCCTCTAGGTTATCAACCAAGGCATCGTAAATCATTTTTTTATGAGCAGAAAGTTTGTTGAACAATAAAAAGATTTTGTACTTTTTCTTCAATACTAAATCATTGACATAATAACCTTTACCTGGGAATGAAACAATTATATTTTCACTCTTCAATTTTTTGTAACCTTTCTCAACCGTATCTCTGGATACATCATAAAGATAGCTCAGCTCGTTTATAGAGGGTAAAGCGTCGTTCTTTTTAAGTAATCCGTTCTCTAAAGAGCGTATAAGCGAATTGCTGATCTGTAAATATTTGGGTGTTGATGAATACTCATCAATGGTAATTAGTTTATTTATATAAGCTTTTTCCATAATTACAGCTCTGATAAAGGTTTTTTGCTTTTTCAATTTGAGTGTTTGGGTATAAACTAATGATTTAAACTTTGGATAAAATCTTCGCCTTGGTAAACTCTTTTTGAAGACCAATCTGCCGCTGGTGCTGTCCAAAACTCATCAGTGGGAGGCAAGCCTAAAGGCAAAAAGCCCATTGAAACCATATAAAGACTGCCTGTTGAAACGTACTTATCGGCGATTTTAGGCTGATGCCCCGCAAAACCAATTTGCAACCAACCGTTTTTATCGAAAGTTCCTGATGCCTCGATTGACCTCGCAATCACTAACGACATCGCACTACGTACTTGGGCTGGACTGATATCTTTGGGCAGTTTTTTCATTAACGTTATTTGTCCTAGCGTTTGGAATGCAGAAAAACGATAAGCTTTTGATCTGCCAATGACTGGAAAAGTCCCTTCTGGGGAAATGATTGCTTCCTGAAATTCTGCATATCGCACCGCTTTTTGCACTAATTTGTTATACTCGTCTTGCTTCATAGTGCCGTTGTCAAGCATTACTTTGCCAATATCCAACAGCATGGGTTGTATCACGTAACTATTATAATAATCTAAATGAAAATTCGCTCCGTCTCCATACATTCCGTCGCCCACATACCACTCTTCATGCTTTTTTAACCCGAATTCTAAACGGACAATGTCGTAATCTTCTCCGAATTTCATTAAAAAAGCCTCTACCATTCCTGTAAATAAGAGCCAGTTGTTGTATCCCGGCTTTATCACACGACTGGCTTTCATAAATTCGATGACGTTTCTTTTAGTTTTCGCATCCAGCGGTTCCCAAAGTTGCTTTGGCGCTCTAATAAAACCTTGTGCTAAAAAAGCAGTATCAACTAAAGCTTGCGAAAATGGCTTTTTAGAAAAAACCAAACTATCGGCGCCGTTAGGGTCAACGGCATTTTTAATGCTTTTTATGGATAAGTCGATATATCTTCCCCTCAACTTCCCCTCTTCGGTATCATCTGCACCTAACTCAAGCCAAGGTGCTAGGCCAGCCATTAACCGACTAAAAGCTTCTAGATGAGTGGCATAAGCCCTATCTATTTTTGATTCGGGATTAATTTCGACAGGCATATTTTTATGTAAAGTACCCTGACTTAAATTAATCAAAACGGGATCTGCAATACGCGTTAAAGTTTGTACCCAATATGCTCTGCTATTGTAATTTTGCTTTGGCTTTTTACCCTTGGCCTCCGCAGCAAAACTCAGTTTGGGCAAACCTAAACTAAGTGCCATTGACCCAGGGATTAGAGATAAAAAATTACGTCTGAACATCGTTTTTAATTTTTTTTGATGAATCTAAGTTGTAAGATTTAGATAGTTATTGTTATGTATTACTTTTTCAATCTAAACGCTTTCTGCGCCTCGTATAAATTTTTAGGACTAAAGTTTTCGCCGTTGGTAAATTCTACGTATTGCAATCTTTCTTCTGATGCCTTTACACCTTGAACACCTATCGCATTTAGGTAAAACCAGTCCGGAGCACTCTTTTTTAATGCCCTTTCTGAACTAGTAGTAGTGGGAAGTTTGAAATTACCGCTCGTTTTTTTGATGTTCCACAAAGTTGTATAAATCCCACTATTCGGGCCTCTGTAGAACGAACCACTACTCCCCATTAACCTGTTTCCGTTACCCACATTAATGTTTGTAAACAGGTTCGCAAACGGCCCTAAACGGTGGTGGTCAAAATTTAGCTGACTACCTATGCCATTAGTAAATACGTTTTGAGTAGCATGAGCCTCTACGGTCAAATCATGTAAATAAGAAGCTTCAAATTTGAAATTGGTAATCAAGTTGTCCCTAGAAGAGTCACGAATAAAAATCCCGTGATGACCTATTTCTTTGTTCGATGCTCTTTTATCGCCTTTGATAGTGATGCCATCTAAAGTGCAAAAAGCGATGTTATGAAAATATATGCAGTTATCCGCATCTATAATAGTAACATCTTTTAGCCAGGAATTCATTAAACCATTCATAGTTATCCCGCTAAATCCATCGTTTTTGAAATGCCCACCCCAAGCATCGCCATTCATCCTTAGTGTGATGTTTTGAAAGCCAATATTCTGCGTGGTTTGCTCCATATCTAAGACTGCTACCGTTGGATTCCACCTTGTATCTGTGTTGATGGGCATTGGTCTTTCAATAGTGATAACATTGCCTTTTCTACCCAACACTTTTGTGTAAAAAGTAAACATGTTTTTCTCGTTCAAAAGCTCATCGGTAGGTGGGTTTTGATAAAACGACCTACCATCTGTTACGTTGTTGATATACTTATATAAGCTTTCTGTAGCGTCATCTGTTTGGGTGATCATGATCCAATCGCCAACACATACCTTCATCTTTTTTGAAACGGAAAGCGTTTTAGTGCCTTGTGGAGCGTTTTTAACGACGCCACCTGAACATTTTTTTTTAGTCACTATTTTACCTTCTAGGTTAATAAATGCCTGAAAAAAACTATAATCCATTTCTAGCGGAGTAGTATCAACGTTATTTTCTTTATCGATTTGGCTCAATGATTTGCGCATGAAAAACTCCGCACCGTCTTCGCCCTTTACCACCACACCAGATCTTTTAATATAAATGCGTTTGTCTAAATTCCAAGTTCCTTTTGGGATGAGTACCGTACCAGGTGTTTTTATGGTGTTGATGAGGTTCTGCAATTCATCAGCATCATCAACGCCATCATTAGGTTTTGCGCCATTTTGCCCTAAAGTTGCCTGCACCGCAAAAATTGGAATCTCTTTGGCTCCAGTTTCATATCCTGCAAAAGAAAAATCAGGAAGTCTGCCAGCAGGATCCCATTTCTCTCCGTTTTTACCCCAAAGTTCACTGTACTTTACTTGGGCTAATGCGTAGTTGCAAGTTACCACAAGTACAGATAGGATCATGATTTTAAAAAAAAATTTCATTTTATATTGTTTTTATTTCTAATTAACGGTTTTTAAAAAGGGCATTATGATTACGTTAAGGATGTTTTTAATTTCACGTCGTCATGCTGACGACAGGAAGCATCTCACAAGCAAGGTTGCCATGCTGTCTGACTACCTATTTGTGAGATGTTTTTCCCGATAGCTATCGGGAAGCACTCAACAGGACGATGTCGGTTAACCTAATGCAATTGCCCTTAAGAAATCAAATCTGACACATTAAAACACCCAAAATCTTATTTCATTTTTAATACCTCGCTACCGGCAAGTAAAAATGCACCGGTACCATAATTTTGCCAGCTGTCTGCAGTCGCTGGGCGTGGGTCGAACCCGATATTTTGTACAAAACCTATTTTGCCATCTTCTTTTTGAACAGTCATTAAGCCTGCCCAAGCTTTATCGATGGTTTGTTTATAGTCTTCGCTTTTTAACAAGCCAGTGTTAACTCCCCAAGCCAAAGCAAAGGTAAAAAAGCCACTGCCACTTGTCTCGCTGTGGTTGTAAGACTCTGGCGAAAGTAAACTTGTTGTCCACATGCCATCAGGTTGTTGCAAACTTTTTATTTTAACGGCCATTTCTTTAAAAAGATTCTCGTAAAATGGCCTGTGTACATCTGTTTTTGACATTTCGTCTAGCATTAAAGCCAAACCGCCAATTACCCAGCCGTTGCCTCTGGACCAAAATATTTTTTTACCGTTTTTTTCTTTCTTATCTGTGCTTGCACCTGTCCAAACAAAACGATCATCTCGGGCAAAAAGATGCTCCTCTTTATCATATAAAAGATCATAAGTTTGTTTGTAATTAGCATAAGTATCGTCCAATAAAACTTTATTATCCGTTAGTTTGGCGTAATAAGTTATTACCGGTGGCGCCATAAATAGCGCATCGCACCAATCCCACAAAACCTTAGCCTCGCCTTTATCCTTTTTAAATTGTAAATGTTTTGCAATGAAAGTGCCGGTAGGTTTTAAATCTGCGTCTCCTTTTTTAATATCTTTAAGATAAACGTAAGCGTAGCTAATGGCAATGTCATCTGCATGGTATACCCTTTCCCAAGGTTGCCAATTATTTCTTTTGCCCGTACTGGTTAGTGCATCTAAAAATGCTTTATCGCCAGTTGCTTTATGCGCTCTTGCAACGCCGGTATAATACGCTCCGTTTGTCCAGTCTGTTGGAGATTTTACCTGAATAGGATTTGCCTCTTGCCATTGCAATGCTTTTAACATCGCTTTTTCAGTAGGCGATTGCATTTTATTGGCGGTTGTAATTTTTGCTGTTTTGCAGGCCTGCAAACCTAAGCCTGCTACTAAAAATGCACTGATTAAAACTTTGTTTTTCATATAATTAAATATAGTTCTCAAAAAATTTGCTTGTGGTGTGTCTCTTCTATCGATCCCATTATAGCGTGTTAATCTCTCGCTACAATTGTTCTCTATTTCATTTTTAAAAACTCGCTACCTGCCAAAAGAAAAGATCCTGTGCCGTAATTGTACCACGTATCTGCATTAGAAGGGCCAGGCGCAAAACCCACTCCTTGTACAAAGCCTACCATTCCATCTTCCTTTTGCGTAGCTAATAATGCTGTCCAAGCTTTATCAATAACGGGCTTAAAATCTTTTTGATTTAGCACCCCATTATTTACGCCCCAAGCCATCGCAAATGTTAATAACGCACTACCGCTTGTTTCGCCATGCCCATAAGCTTTAGGGTCTAATAAGCCTGCAGTCCATAAACCATCTGCTTGCTGTAAGTCTTTGATTTTAATAGACATATCTTTAAACATTTTTTCAAAAAACGGTCTTTTGGCGTAATCCTTAGGCATATCCGCTAGCACTAAAGCTAAACCTCCCAGCACCCAACCATTCCCTCTACCCCAAAACACTTTTGTCCCATTTTTCTCTTTTTTATCTGTTGCCTCACCTGTCCACACAAACTTACCATCGCGAGCGAAAAGGTCATAATCCTCATCATAAAGTGCATCATAAGAACCTTTGTAATGATCATACATGTCGTCCAACATTTTTTCGTCGTTGTTCATCTTTGCAAGCTTGGCTATTACCGGTGGAGACATAAAAAGAGCATCACACCAATACCACAAAAGACCGCCGTTAGGCTTTTTTACCGCTAAATGCTGCTTGGCATAATCCACTGTTGGTGCTATATTTGCGTCTTTAAGATTGATTGATTTTAGGTATAAATATGAATAACCGATTGCCAAATCATCCCCATTCCTAATTCTTCCGTCTGTTTCCCAATTATTTCTTTTCGCCATTTCGGTCAAAGCAGTCAGAAAAACTGGATTTTTAGTTGATTCATGCGCCTTTGCCACACCGGTATAATAAGCACCGTTTGTCCAGTCTCTGGTTGATAGTCTAAAAATTGGATTTGCCTCTTGCCAAGCCAACGCTTTAACCATGGCTGTTTCCGTCTGTAAAACTGTAGGCGGTTGTCGCTTTTTAATCTCGTTGTTAGCTTTGCATGCCTGTAAAGCAAATGGAGTTAATAATGCTAATGCTATAAATTTTAGTTTCATGGCTTTTTTTTATGAATAAAAAACTTGAAAAATATTATTTCTATAATTGTTTTTATCCAGCTGGATGTTTTTATTTGAACGGAATACTATGACTGATTAATATAAAACATATATATTCTGCTTAAACAATTGGTTCAAAAACAACTCAATATTTAATACTGTTTGTTCAGAGAGCTTACGTGTATTGGTTTTAACAGCAAGATAGTTCTCTAAAACACAACAACCATCCTGAGCCGTCCTGTTATAAGCTTATTTAATAGCAATTGTAACCGCATAAAAATCGAAAAACCCACTTACCAAACGTTTTCGGGCAATTATAAAGACAGTATTTTCAAAAAATTTGGCGAAAAAAAAAGGCTGACTCTGTTATAAAAGCCAGCCTAAGTAAATTGTATTTTTATTTACTTAACCATAACCTTTACAGATTCTTGTAAAGTTACACCTGCTACGGTTAAAATATATTGACCAGGAGCAATATTGCCACTTAGGTTAACTGATGCTGTATTTGCACCAGCGATTAATTGTAAAGTTTTAGTTAAATAAACTTTGCCATTGCTGCCAGTTAATGTTGCATTTGCTTTTTGAGCGGTTTTAGAATTAATATTTACGTTTAAAACACCAGAAGCTGGATTTGGATAAACGTTAACAGCAGCAGCTAGAGCAAAAGAAAAGCTAACTGATTTAATTGCCAATTCTTTTGTTGTACCATCGTTATCAATCTGCACTAACTTATAATAGTTAACGCCGTTTTCTGGGTTAGCATCATAAGCTGTGTAACTTGATTTTTGAGAAGTTGTTCCGTTACCTTTAACCGTTGCTACAGTTACGTAGGTTACGTTATCCGAAGAACGTTGAACCTCAAATCGATCGTTTCTAGCTTCAGAAGCAGTTGACCAAGATAATTTAGCTTGGTTGTTTGAAGCAGATGCGTTGAATGATATTAATGAAACTGGAAGAACTGTAGTGCTGTAAGTGAATTTAGCTTGCCCATCACCTCCAAGACCACCTCTTTGTCCAGATTTATTTCCTGTTAAAAAACTTGCATCACTACCAGCTGCACCGCTGCCTCCTCCACCTGGAGCCAAGCCCACGTTTCCAGCTATGTTAGTGTCCACATAAGTAACTGCCGCACCACCAGCACCACCACCAGGTCCTGCTCCGTTCCCGCCAGCGCCACTTGTGCCATTACTAGTGTCTCCACCTGAAGCTCCGGTAAGATTTGTATCTCCACCGCTTCCACTGCCACCTGCACTACCTGTTTTAACACCGCCTGCACTTCCAGAGCCGATACCTCCAGTACCACCAGCCGCTTGGAATCCAGTCAAATTAGTCCCAGTTACTGTAGAAGTTTCGCCAGGAAATCCATCACCTCCTGCTGCACCTCTTGAACCACCATTTGTACCAACGAAAACGTTGTAAGTATCATTAACAGTAACATTTATACTTATAGACGAATAGCCACCGCCACCGCCACCGCTTCCTTCGTAATTAGTTCCTCCGTTTTCAACAGTTCTAAAACTATTGCCGCCTGTACCACCAGCACCCCATAGTTCTATTGTAACAGAATTTTGACCAGCAGGAACCGTGTTGGTAGTAGTTCCTGTTGTAGTAATTGTTGCATCCTGCGCAAAAGCACTAGAAGCACACAAAGTTGCAACCGCAATTGCTAAAGTTGAAAATTTAATCCCAGGATTTAACACCGTACTACCGAGATTTTTTTGTAAATTTTTGAACATAATAAATGGTTTTTAACTAGAAATTATAAAAGCAGTTCGACTAGGATTGTTTGATAATTATCCTAGCCGTTGTGCCGTATTGAATTGATTTTAGATTATAAAATTGAAACCCAGAGTTTCCATTTTTAGATTGTAGAATTACTTTTTAGCTTTCTGTGCTTTTTCGTACGCTTTCCATTTCGCCAGTTTTTCAGCACCAATAATTTCTTCCAACTCTTTATCGTACGCTGCGAATCTAATACCAAATTTAGGGCGAAAAACTTCTGGTGTTTCTCCGCTACTTCGGATTTTTGCAACATCCTCTAGCTTGTTGAACTCTGCTTTGTAAACTTTTTCCGTCTGCTCAGGATTTAAAGCAAGCACTTCAGTCATTTTGGTGGAGGTTTCTTTAGCTATTCTCTCGAATCTGTCTTGAGCCGACGCTAAAACCGGTAATAGAAATAATAGAAACAATAATTTTTTCATTGTGATTGATTTTTTGAAAGTTATATAATTGGTTATAAGCCTATAATAGGAATTTTTGATAATATAACCATCCTGTACTGTCCTGAAAAAAGAAAAATAATCAAAAAAAAACTGACGTAATCAGCTTTAGATAATCTTCTTACACTTATTAGAATCCAAAATATAACACAAAAAAAAAAGCTGGTTTCTCTATGGAGAAACCAGCTTTTACTATGATATAATTTAACTTATTTAACAATCACTTTTACAGATTCTTGTAAATCTGTACCAGCTACAGTCAAAATATATTGACCCGGAGCAACGTTGCCACTTAGGTTAATGTTTGCTGTGTTTGCACCAGCGTTTAGTTGTAAAACTTGAGTTAGAGCAACACTACCATTGCTACCAATTAAAGTTGCTTTTGCAGATTGAGCAGTTTTAGCATTAACGTTCACGTTTAAAACACCAGATGCTGGGTTTGGATAAACGCTAACAGCTGCCGCTTGAGCGAAAGAAAAGTTTAATGACTTAATTGCCACTACAGTTTGAGTACCATCATTGTCAATTTGAACTAACTTGTAATAGTTAATTCCTACTTCTGGACTATTATCTTTAGCAGTATAGAAAGATTTGTTTGTAGTTGTGCCGTTACCAGCAACCGTTGCTACCTTAACGTAAGCTTTGTTATCTGTAGAACGCAAAACTTCAAATCTATTGTTATTTGCTTCTGAAACTGTTGACCAAGTTAACTCTGCACCAGCAATTGTTGATTTAACGTCAAAATTAGCTAAAGAAACTGAAAGAACAACCACTGTACTGTAAGTGAATTTAGCTTGACCATCCGCTCCTGCTCCACCTGGTTTACCAAAACGGTTTCCTACAGGATTCGAGACAGCCACAGCTCCACTACCAGCACCCCCTGGCGCAGTTCCCACTATACCCGGCAAATTTCCACCTTCGCTAACGTAAGTAACTGATGCTCCACCAGGGCCGCCATTACCACCGTCGCCACCTTTACCGCTTTTTCCAAGGGCAGGAGCTGCTGATCCATTTTGGCCAGCGGTTGTACCAGTGCCGCCAGCACCACCTAAGCCCAAATTACCATCCCCAGCAGAACTACTGCCTTGTCCAAAAAGACCACCAGTTGCATCTAAAGAACCTGTAATATTAGGCCCAGTCACGGAAGAGTTTCCGCCAGATTTCCCATCAGCTCCACCAGAAGTTGTGATAGCACCAGCTGCAACAGTACCAGAGTAAGTATCGCCTGGTGTTACGGAGATAAGCATCATAGAATACCCGCCACCGCCGCCACCACCAGCTTGTAAAGAACTTGATCCGCTGGCCACAACTGCTCCAACAGCCCCTCCGCTTCCACCGCCACCCCAAATCTCAAGAGTCAATGAATTTTGACTAGCAGGTACTGTATTGGTAAAAGCTCCAGGAGCAGTAATTGTTGCATCCTGCGCAAACACACTAGAAGCGCAAATAGTAGCAACTGCTAAAACTGATGATTTAATCCCACGCTTAATTGAAGCGCTAGAAAGATTGTTTTGTAAATTTTTTAACATAATAAATGGTTTTATAATTAGATTTATGAGAGCAATTTAAGAGGATTTAATCAAACAACTG
>JBBSTQ010000013.1:0-18379 GCA_038235745.1 Sphingobacteriales bacterium | reverse complement strand
TAAGATATACTGCCGATCTGCAAAAAATCATCAACAGAACTATGGAATAATCTGAATGATTGCATCTACCAAAAAAAACGTTTTCGTGAATTGAAAATCGAATACATCAATATGAAAAAAATATACTTCTTGTTATTGATTGCTTGTTGCCTTACGCAAACTTCAATCGCACAAACCAACTTTAACGATGTCTTTTACAGCATTGATTCCTTAGAAACTATAGGTCAGCCACAAGCGGCATTAAAAAAGGTAGAAGATTTACAAATACAAGCTAAAAAAGAAGCCAACGAAAGTTTGTTTTTGAAATGCACCGTTTACAAAATCAAGTTTTTGAGCTACCTGCAAGAAGATGCCATCGCAAGTATTATCGAAAATCTGGATACAGAGATTAAGATTGCCGAGTTTCCTGTGAGGAATATTCTACAATCTTTAGAAGCCGAAATTTACAGCAAATACTATAACCAAAACAGTTATAAGATAAGTCAGCGGAGTGATTTAGTAACCCAAAACACAGATTTTACCTTTTGGGGAACTACAAAGCTGTTAGAAGAAACGGCTTATTTATATCAAGCGTCGCTAACCAAACCAAAAGGATTACAAGATATATCACTAGAGGAATACAATGCAATTTTAACAGGAGATCAAGAAACCAGAAAATATCGCCCAACGCTTTATGATTTGTTGGTAAACCGAGCATTGGATTACTATTTAAGTCGCAATGCGGTTATTACTCAACCGAAGCCACTTTTTTTGCTTTTTAACGCAGATTTGTTTAAACCCGCAATTGCATTTGTACAAGTTGATTTGAACGATGAACAAGCAACACACAGTTATTTGACCGGTTTAAAATTGATACAGCAGGCCACTGCTTTTCATTTAGCCAACAACAACAATTTGGCTGTCGCCGATTTAGAATTAAGACGGTTAGATTTTATTTACAGCAATGCTACCATTTACAATAAGGACAGTCTGTACTTAAGAAGATTGGAAGAGCTTTCGCAAAAAACGGAACTGAAAAGCATTGCCTCTGAAGCTACCGCTAAATTGGCTCAATACTATTACATCAAAAACGACAGGATTACAGCAATCACTTATTACGAAAAATTAGCGAAAATAGCTACTGATTCTCTTTACATTTTAAATGCAAACAGCGGCATCAAAACAATAAAGGAAACTTTTGTGAGCTTAAATTTTGAAAGCGTAAACACTCCAAACCAAGCTATCTTAGGTTTGATCAACTATAAAAACACCAGTCAGCTTAATTTTAAAATCTACAAAATAAATGATGATGAAATAGGGAATTTACAGATTAACAACTACATGCTTAATAGCAGAAATGCTATTGTTGATAGCTTACTCTATAAATTAAAAAACAGAGCGGTTTACAGCACCAATACCTTAAAACTTCCTGAATTTAGCGACTATCAAAACCATACTTACGAGTTTAAATTGGACGCTTTACCTGCCGGCAATTATTATTTGGTTCAAGAGGAAGATTCGGCTGAGAACTTACCTTTACTTTCTTTTTTAAAGGTTAGCAATATTTCTATGGTTAGTTCAGCACTAAATACCGGTCAAAAACCTGCCTTTTTGTTGCAAGAAAGAATTTCTGGAAGACCTATTGAAAAGACGTCGTTCTTAGTAGTTGGCTATAACGCGGCTACTGGAAAAATTGAAAATGTAGTAGCTCCGTTTGAAAATATCGACAATGGTATTTATGCTGCAAAATCAAAAATAGTTGAGAAGTATGCCTATTTAGATGTGAAAATAATCCACGGGAAAGACACTTTAAACAAAGAACGAGTTTCGTTGAGTACGGCTAATTACAACGGGAATAATAAGTTATACGAGAACGCTTTTGTGATTTATACGGACAGAGTAATTTACAGACCAGGGCAAACGCTCTATTTCAAAGGAATTTGGTTTGATAAAAGCAAGAAAGAAACACATTTGGCGAGCGGTTTTTTTGGGAATTTTGAAGCTCAATCTCAAGACGGTAAAAAGCTAGCCGAGTTAAAATTTAAGACCAACGATTTCGGGAGTTTTGAGGGCAGTTTTATTGTTCCGCAACAAATTTTGAACGGGCGTATAAACTTTAAAATCAACAATCAGTTTGTAAGTAATGTGTTTTTAGAAGAATACAAAAGACCCAGTTTTGAAATAGCTTTAGCACCTGAAAAGCAGAATTATAGCATTAACGATAGCATTACTTTCAAAGGAAAAGTAACTGCCTACAATGGTTACGCTATACCGAATGCAAAAGTCGCTTATCTTTTAAAACGTTCTTTGGGTTATATCCCAAACGTTAAGCAAGTAAATTTTAACCAAGAATTGTTAAAAGCTGACACCATTTTGAGTGACAGCACCGGCGAATTTAAAATTCGTTTTTTGGCTTCGCCAATTGTTGGCATTCCGGTGGAAAAACAAGTGATCAATTATAATTTGGAGGTTAGCGGTACGGATGAAAACGGAGAAACGCAAAGCAAGACGGCATCTACTCGTTTAAAGAAAAACAACATTATTATTCAAGCTGAAATTCCTCGGAAAATGATAAAAGGAGATGTGGCAGATCTACAAATCCGTTTGAGAAACTTGAATTATTTACTTATTAACGGTAATGTAGAGGCATCTATCTCAAAAGTTAAACCTTCAAAACTATATTCGAAAAATAGGCTGTTCCAAAAAGCAGACAGCTCCTTAATTTCTCTCTCAGATTACCACAAATATTTCCCAGATGTTGAACCGATTGGAAATCCGAAAAAAGTTACCGAACCTTTTACAATTGAAACGGTTAAAGGGAGTGCTAACACTTCTTATTACAACTTAAAATTTGATAAACTGAATGCGTTAGAAAGCGGAAATTATTTGATTACAATTAAAGCTAAATCTTTAAAAGGCGATACCGTTAGTCAATCGTTTGTTATCTATTACCTTAACAAGCCAGCTATCGCATTGGATATGAAGAACTGGTTGACCGCAAGAAACACACAGGTTTTGAAAGATGAACAAGCCGAATTTAGTATCAATTTACCAGATGTTCAGGTATTGAAGGAAGTTTATAGTGAGGGCGAAAAAATAAAAACCGAATGGATTAAAACGGGTAAACAGCCCAAAGCGATTATGTTGGGATTGGGGGGTTATTCGTCGCTAAACGTTTCTTTTTTATTGGTTTATAAAAATAGAATCTATACCCATAACGAGGTAATAACCCTTAAAAGAGAACAGGATAAACTGAATTATAAATTCTTGAGTTTTAGAGATCAATTAAAACCGGGACAAAAAGACAACATCAGCCTAAGTATCACCAAAAAGAACGGAGAGCCCGTTAATATGGAATTGCTAGCCACAATGTACGATGCTTCTTTGGACGCAATTTCCCCTTCGCCAAACTGGAAAATACTTTTTGAGAATAAAATCAGATTGAGACAGCCTTACTTCAACGGCTCTTGGAATACGTATGGTTTTAACTCTTTTACGACGAGCAATAGCATTAATAAATTTTATTTTAGCCCATACGTAATTCAAAAATCTTATGAAAATATCGATTTAAACGGCTACAGTTATTATGGCGGTTATAATTCTGGTTTCAGAAACTATAACAACAGAACCAAAGTGTTGAACATAAACGCTTATCAGGACTCATTGATTAAATTGCAATATCTAGAAAATGCTAAACTGATCAAAAATGGTTTTGACTATAGTGGAAGGATAGTAGATCGGCAAACCGGTCTGGGTCTTTCGGGTGCAATTATTACGTTAAAGGGCGAAAAAATCAACACGGTAAGTAATTCTTTTGGTTATTTTAAAATTAAAGTCCCGGAAAACGGTATTCTTAGCATTGAATACGCTGGTCATAAACTTGCGGATATTACGGCAAGAGCAGGTACCAATTATCCAACAATTGCAATCAATAAGTATTTTGACGAGGGGAAGAAAATTTCGCTGGGAAGCCCTGGCGCCGACATTCCAATCACTATTAGAGGATCTTCAACACCAAGTATAAATTCTAATATTGTAATTAGTACCCCATTTGGGTCTGGAAATAAGCTGAACGAAGTAGTTGTAGTAGGTTACGGAACACAAAAGAAAACGGCTTTAATGGGAAGAGTTGCGGGTGTCCAAACAGAAGATCAAAATTCAATATTTACGAATGTAGATGGTATCGTACGCCCAATTGTTAGAACAAACTTTGCAGAAACCGCGTTTTTTCTCCCACAACTAAAAGCGGATAGTAACGGTGTTTTCCAACTTCCTTTTACCTTGCCAGATGCGTTAACCAAATGGCACTTTAAGGCGTTCGCATATGACAAAGATTTAAACAGCGTAGCCATTGATACCCAAATTGTAGCGCAAAAAAGTTTGATGGTCCAAAGCAACATGCCACGGTTTTTTAGAGCTGGAGATACGGTAAATGTGAAACTGCGATTGATCAACCTGACTAAAAACGAGTTGAAAGCAAAGTTAAAAGTCGAGTTTTATAATCCGTTAAATAATGAACCTCTGGATATTGTGATTGGGAACACCAAAACCGATTTTGTGATTACGCCAAACAATAACGCTACGGCGGAGATTTCTTTAGCCATTCCGCAACAAGTGGAAGCAATTGGTTACCGCTTTATTGCTGATGCTGGAAAATTCGCAGATGGCGAGCAAAACAGTCTGCCCGTTTTAGCGAATAGTGTTTTGCTGACCCAAAGCATGAGTATGTTGGTAAAACAAGGCGTAAGCAAAACTTTTGTTTTTGATGAACTTGTAAATAACAAAAGTAAAACGCTACAGAATAAAAGCCTCACTTTTGAATTTACCAGCAATCCAAATTGGCTGGTTGCAGAAGCCATTCCGTATTTAGCCGAACCAAAATACGAAGGTTCTGAATCCATTTTTAGTGCGCTTTATGCGAATAGTATTACCTCGGTAATTTTGGATAAAAACCCTGGTATCAAAAAGTATTTCGCAAATTTTAAAGATAGCAGCAGCAATAATATGTTAGCTCATCTAGAAAAAAATCCAGAACTAAAATCAATTTTGTTGCAAGAAAGTCCGTGGTTAAAAGATGCTTTAAATGAGAAGGAACAACGCAGAAAACTGGCTTTATTTTTCACGATGGATGCTGCCGGAAAGCAACAAACAATTTATCTTGAAAAACTGAATCAGTTACAACTGCCAAATGGCGCTTTCCCTTGGATGGGCGGCACTTATGAAGACCAATTTATTTCTCAACATATTTTGGCTGGTTTTGGTCAGTTAAAAAGCTTTAATGCATTGCGGACAACTAGCGAGAATGACATCACTAAAAAATTGTTGAGTTATGTAGAAAGCAAAATCTCACAAAAAGAAAACGCATATTTAAATGCTCATGCTTGGTATGCCATCAGTTATTTTGAGAACGAAGTGCCTCTAAATTTGAAAACCAAATGGCAGGAATATGTTAAAAATGCGAGAACGAATTGGTTAAGCTTCAATCTGTACCAACAGACTTTAGCATCGCTAACGCTGTCTCGACTGGGAGAAAAAGAACTTGCTAAAACCATCAGCAACTCCATACAAGACCGAGCAATTAAAACCAAAGAATTGGGTGCTTATTGGCCTAGCACAAATTGGGGTTGCTTTTGGTATCAATCGCCAATTGAAACACATAGTTTGATTATTGAAATGTTGGAAGAAACGGAGCCGACAAGCCGTCTTTTGCCAGAGCTTAAATTGTGGCTTCTGCGCCAAAAACAAACTAACAATTGGGGAACTACGAAAGCTACCACTTTAGCTTGTTACGCTTTATTGAAACAGCCAGGTGTTTTAGAAAACAATAGTATTCCTGATATTAAACTAGGTGGAAAAAATATATTCACGGTTAAACCTGAGTTGAAAGCCGAAGAGCAAACCGGTTATTTAAAAACTAATTGGCTAAAAGAAGAGATTCGCCCAGAGTTTGGGAAAGTCGAAGTTGCCAATGCATCACAAACCGGATTTGGTGCTTTATACTGGCAATACACGGAAAAAATCGACAAAGTAAAACCTGCCGCAAACGGCTTAACGCTGATCCGACAATATTATTTAAAAAATCGCAATAACAATACCTATACAGAGATCAGCGAGAATCACCAAGCGAAAGTTGGCGATTTGGTAAAAGTGATCGTCACGTTAAAAAGCGATCGGGATTATGAATATGTATTGTTAAAGGATATGCGTCCTTCTGCAACTGAACCAGTTCAGCAAATATCGCGATACAATTATCAAGATGGCTTGTTTTATTATCATGTAAGTAAGGATGTTTCTACAAACTTCTTCATTAATTATTTACGAAAAGGGAATTACGTTTTCGAGTACGAATTGCGAGTTGCCCAAAGCGGAAAGTTCAGCACAGGAATTAGCACCATTGAAAGTATGTACGCACCAGAGTATCGGAGTAATAGTGGTGGTAAGTTGTTGATTTTTGGGAGGTAAAAGTTCATTATAACTTGAGCAACCAACGCAAATGTAATTGTCGGCAGTAAATTATTACGATTGAATAGGTACAATTCAAATTATTGATGCTATTTTAGTGTAAATCAGTAAAATTTTAGAATGAAAAAAGACAGAGATTTAGGATTGTTAGTTCTACGCTTGGGCGTTGGTATTTTGATGCTGTTGCATGGAATAGCGAAACTGCAGGGAGTTGGGTTTATTGAAGGAATACTGGTTAAGAACGGTTTACCCGGATTTTTGGCTTACGGCGTTTACTTAACGGAAGTTATTGCTCCTCTACTCATCATTGTCGGTTACAGAACCAGACTTGCTTCGCTAGTAATGATTTTTGGTGCATTGTTCGCTATGTTTCTAGTGCATTCGGCAGATATTTTTCAGCTGAATAAAGCTGGCGGTTGGGGCGTTGAACTTTTAGGGTTATACATAACCGGTGCTTTGGTTTTAGCGATTAGTGGTTCAGGAAAATATGCGCTTTCGAGTAAGAATAAATGGGATTAGGTTTTTTATGGAGACTTAGTTGTTGAAACTTCGTCAGGCTTGATAGTCTTGTTATAGATTTTTCCTGTTTTAAATTCGATTAACGTTTGCTATTCCCACTTCGTCCTTTTGAACGATAGTGTGACATAGTACCACAGGTATCACTTTTTGACCATCCCTTTGGGAACACACCTCACAAGCAAAGTTGCCATTCAGTCTGAAGACCGATATGTGAGATGCTTCATCCGATAGCCATCGGATGTCACCCAACATGACGGTATGTTTTACTTCTAAATTTATTTTACTGGGTTTCAGTAATTGCTGTTAAGGGTATTTTATATTGCTTTGTAAGCGAGATTTGAACCCCTAAGATGACATAAAAAAAAGTTCTCTAAAAAATCAAAACCCCTCCAATCAATTCTACTACTGAATCGTAAACCTCAAGTTAATCCCAAAATTGGTAAAGGCCGTTACAAAGGTTTGCGAAGTATATGGCTTGGTTACGTTAGAGTCGTAGAACAAACGCAAGTTAAACCTTTGATTAAGTACATAATCTATACTTGGTCTAAACGTAATGTTTTTGGCTCCTCCAGAAATCTCCGGGTCGTTCACATCGGCTCTGTAAATCACGGTTTTGTTATCACGCAATGCCACATCCAACTTAAAGTTTAAATCATTTTTAAGATTTACGCTTTTGAACAATCCGAAAGGAAATCTAAAATCTGATGTCCGATAACCGAAACCAATTACCAAAGCTTGGTCTTTTTGTGATGCCAACTGGCTATTCGCCAAACTCAAACTCATAGAGCGTGATTTACGATATTCCACATTTGCCGTCATGTTGTTTTTTAAGCGCATATCGACACCCAAAAGTGGAACAAACTGCTCAAACAAGGTCACTTGCGAAAATTGGTAAAACGGCAAGAAATCGCTCTGATTATCTCTCACATTTACTGCTCCATTATTCTCGCTGTATCTAATTAAAGAGGTAAAACCGTTTACGTTATATGTAGAACTGTAACCGTGAGACACGTCAAAAGCAGAAAATATTTTGTTGATGGCTTCCACATTTACCAAGCCGTTGTAAGTCAATCTCCAATTCGGAACGGGAATTCTAGGTAATTTTGTTAGGCTAGCACCACCTGCATCTTTATTTCTGTAAGCCGCTAAAAATGCTGGCACCACTACTTCTTGCGATGATTTTCCATAACCATCTGCATAACCGTCTGCATCCACGCCAGTACTATTTGGGTTTTGGTCGCCTAGCCTTTGCGAAACCACGGTACGGTTTGCCAAAAACTGTTGGAAGACAACGGATGTTTTATCTGAATTTTTGTCTTTAAAAGCACTTCCCAAAGCAATCATACTTATGCTATAATCGCCAGTTGTAATCGGGCTTAAGCTCTCAAAACCTGCAGAAGAGTTGTTATATCTAAAATTTGTGGTAAAGTTTTTACTGCTATTTTTAAAAGCGGTTAGTTCTATTCTAAAGTTTTTAAAAGGCTCAATAGTTCCGCGTAGATTAAGTTTTTCGTTTAAGCTATTTACATACAACTGATTTTGCAAGGTGTCTCGTGTTAACCAACCGTTTTGTAAAGCAAGAGATCTAATGTCATTTTGCGAACCCAAAAGGAAACCTGCACCCGGCGCATCTGCATTAAAATCGTAACCGAAAGCATCTGTTTGTGGCAAATAACCTGGTAAAAACGTTCCATCATTTCTGATATATGATCCACTCAGGTTTTTTAAGCTCGTTAAAGCACCTAATAAAAACTTACTAAAACTTGCAGTGCTGTCACTATTTAATCCTCTAAAAACACCAAACTTATTATACAGTAAATTCATATTTAAAGTCGGGTTCACTTGTACCGTTCTAGAGTTTTGAATGTTGTTTCCAAAATCAATACTTGGGTCATTTAGGGTCAACAATGGCTCAGTTATCCAAGTGAATTGGGTTTGGTAACGGGTCAATATATTGATAAAATCCAATCCCGGGATTTTATTTAAAGGCACTACGTAGGATAAATTTATCGTGTGGTTATAGTTTGTTGTACGACCTAAACGCTTCAAATTATTCCAAATTGTATCACGTTTTAATCCTGTAATCCGTCCTTCAGGTTCATCAACTACGGATAAATTGGTGGCGTTAAAATCAAGTTTTAAGGATTTTGTTAAATCCCAACTTACACCGTACAATCTGTTGATTTGGAAGTTCTTATTAAAGTTAGTTCTTATTGGGATAAAGTTATTTGGATCGTTATCCCTCAAAGTATTCTCAGAATATAAACGGTTCAACTCTATCCTAAAGTTTAAAACCGAGGGCAATAAGCTAAAGTTGAAATCCTTGACTAAGTTTAAATATTTGGATTTAACCGCTTTACTAAACGGCGAATAAAACTTTGCCGGATTGTTAAAATCATAGGCCAAAGCACCACGATAAGTTCTTTGCTCGGTGTTTTTATTGATGAAATCACGGTGCCCAAACTCAGTGTAAGCGTAAGTTAAGCTCCAGTTTTCTACATCCCAAAGATGGTTTTTTGCATTCGGATCTGTTTTGATTTTACGCACATTGGTAAAGTTGATGCTTCGGCGTTGCGTATAATCTTGAGCATAATTTAAAATGGAGTCTTTGGTTTCGTTCGATACGCTGTTCAACACATTTTTCAATTCGATATCCGGGTTGCGAGGATCGTATTGTGGCGTACTCAACTGGCTAGAGTAGTTGATGAACATCGGAATCTTTATACCCGAACGTGTTGGAAAAAACTTACCTAGTTCTAAGCTAGAAGAAACATCAAAAAAGCGGTCATCTGACCGGTTGAGTTCGCTAATCCGTTGCTCTAAAGATCCAAAACCAATGGTGCTTTGGTTTGCGGAAATGGTTACATCTCCAAAATCAGCCAACTTAGCATTCATTCTCGCTGTTGCTGCCCAGCCACCGCGTTCGTCAAAATCTGTTAATCGTAACTCGTTGAACCAAATTTCTACGCTCTTATCCAAGCCATCATCATTTACAGAAGCATTTGTCTTCAATGGGTTTCTTACGCCCAACATCATAGTGCGCAGTTTACTCAAATCAGGCTGCCCTTTAATAGTTATCGTATTTACGCCATCAGAATATTTGTAAGGAACGTTAATTGGCCAAGGCTGACCAGTAGAAACATCGTTATTTCGGGCAGTTTTAGCAAGCTGGAAAAGTCTAAACTCTACGTTGATTCTATTTTCTATCGGCCAAATCAACTCTGGGTCACGAGCACCATTATTAGTTACCTTCGTCGGTATTTCGTATTCGTAGTAGTTGTCCTGATAATCTGTACCAAATCTAATAAACGCATTTACATCGCCATCTCTTAGTTGATCACCTTCTGCGTGTATGTACATTTGCAAGCGCTTGTAACTACGCACATCGTACAGCGTGGTTCTAAACGCCGCCCTGCCATAACCATCCCTCAAGTTTTTAACCACCACAGATAAAGATTGCTCATTTTGGCGGGTATCACCTCTAAAATTTGAAATGTCTTTTTCTGTAGGGATACCAGGCGGAATAACGTAGGGAATTGGCGTACGACTTCCGTTTTCATCTAAGTTGACGGTGGTAACGTCAAGCGTAGAATTATCTAGTCCTGGGTTATTTAATGCTTGGTCTGCAATAACTTTTGCAGGCGTATTTTCGGCATTAAAACGTCTCCACTCGCCACGTACCAATTGCAGGCGGGCAAATCTTAAAACAGTAGTATCCGCAAAATCCGTCATAAACATCCGCATAAAGCGAATGGATCTAAAATCTTGAATGTTGCCGACTTTACTGCTGAACTGCGCTACCGGAATTTTTATTTGGTACCAAGTTACCGTAGGTTTTTCTCCGTTTGCCAAAGTCACTGTTGACTCCACTTTATCAGTTACAAAACCTTGGCCTACCACTAAATCTTGGCGACGTATGCTTATCTTATACTGAAAATATTCATCCGCTTTTGACGAATTATTATCTCTGTTGATGTCTTCTCCATCTGGAAAAGAAGTGGCCGCCGAGTTTTCTATACCCGTAGCATCTAAAGATTGTTGTGTGGTTTTAGAGTTCCCCTCTGTTCCGTTAAAGTTCTCGTAACGTTTTAAAATACCGGCATTTAACTGATCTAAATTATCGCCCCTGTAATACACATAATCATCAGAAGAAGGGTCATTTCTAAATTGGTTTGCAGCTTGCGGATTTAGCAACGAAGTAACTTGGTTAACAATGGCTTGGTATTTTGCCTGTTCGCCTTCGTTAGTTAAACCATCTAAACCCACATCTTGGATTACACGGGCATTTGGATCGTTGTCAAAAGCTTGGATAACAGGTTGCAATTTAGGTACACGCCCCCAAACCGTTTCATCGGTTTTGGTAGGGTCGCCATCTGCAGGCAAACCGTTCTCTAAACTTTTACGTCCGTCTTTTAAAATGTCTTCCGAAATGTTTCCTATGTTAAAATACAAGTCTCCACCCTGTAAATTTGGCTTGTCAATAAATGGATCCAATACCCATAACTCAATAAACTCAATGTTTAAAGCTTCAAAATCGTTGGTTTCAATTTTACGGAACATCCCGCCCCAGCGTGACTTTGGGTTTGCTAAAGTTCCATCATTATTAACACCTGTTGTGGTAAAATTATACGGCCCACGCAAGGTTGGGTAATAAGCTAAGTTTAATGTAGCAATACTCAAAAGTGCGCCGGTTTGAATTTGTTTGAAAGGGAAAACCTCCGTTTCTAAAACCTCTCTTACGTAGTGATCAGATAGTTCTGTCTTGTTGTTTTGGATATTTGAAGGCGTGAAATTACTGTTCCGACTGTAAAAAACGGGATCAATGTTGAAGAATGAAAGTTTTGCCCTGTTGAAGCCATAAGATAAATCATTGGTTGATTGCGACTCTGGAAACAATTGCGGTGTGCCTGATATTTGCCAAACTGAAGAACTTTTTAAATCGATTATGGATCTTGCGCCTTCAAAATCGTCTAAATAACTGGTTCCACCAGTGTTGCCGGCAAAGTCTAATGCTTTTGGGTGACCCGGATTAAACTTGGCAAACTCGCCGTTAAACGTGATGGATGAAGTTTCTTTGGTTGATAAAAATGGAAGTTTATCCACCATCCGTGTTAAAAACCGAGAGTTGGTACTGTAATTCACATCGAAACCATAAATGCTGTTGGCAATGGATTCCTCGCCGAAATTGATTTTTTGCGTAAGCGGGGTTTCCTTTAAACTTAAATAGGTAGCACCTAAATTAAAGTTATCGTTTACCCGGTAATCCAACCTTGTTCCAAACAAAGATTTTTGCTGAATACCAAAAAGCTCGTTACTCTCTAGCCTAATTTTTATCGGTTGCCCCGAGTTTAGCAAAGCATCGTTCAGTATTTTCACTCGCCCAATATTATAATCAACCGTGTAATCTGCACCTTCTGTTAGTTTTAAAGTTCCGGCTGTAACCACCACAGAACCCTCGGGCACATTAATAGCGTTCAACTGAAACTCCGAACTCACTTGCGACTGGTAAGTACCTTTAATTATATAGCGGTTTAAGTTTGGAAAAAACTGTTGCGCTATGGTTTTTGTAGAATCGTAAAGTGGCTGATAAACGTATTTATCAATTAACCCTTGCTCCACAACTGGAACAAATTGCGATGCTAAATCTTTACCAAAAGGTTCAATAGTTGGGAAAATGATTCTACCGTTTTGTGCATCAATGGTTAAACCTTCTAAAAAATCAAAATAACCGTCAGGTTCTTTTGCACCTTGCTGGTTTAGCCTATCCAAGTCTGTGACCTGCAACCAAAGTTTGCCGTTTAAAGGAACACCACTGGCATCAACTTTACTGCCCTCGGTAATCAAAGGTTTTTCTATCCCAGCTTTATCATCCAATCTAAAAATATTTAGCCTAAAGTCTGACGGGCTAATTTGATAAGCGCCAATGGAATAAATGTTTTTCATCATTAAATCCCAAATTGGCAATTCGGTTTTGGTAATTTCGTTCTTTAGCAATTTGGTGTATAAGACTTGCGGATTTTCTGGTGCAACTAAAATATCGGTAGAAAACTCACCCACTTGGTATTCTATTCCGTTAAAAGTGTAACGATACGCTACTGATAAAATCTCATCAGAATTTAGCGCATTGTTTAAAGAAATATAGCCCAGTCTTTGGTTTAAGCTGTATTCCCTATCCGTTAATTGGCGGGCATAGGTCAGCTTGTTGTAGTTATCTAATTTACCCGAGTTTTGGAAAAAATTGTCTATCGTATTCGCATTAGTTTGCCTTGCCGTTGCCGGAATTTGCTGCAATAAATTGTTGGATTGTTGCGTGAAACCCGGTCCGTTAAAAGCTGCCGGCAACGCAGAAAAGCCAGCGCCTCCTTGAAAAAGCGTGGTGTTGTAAGGTTGGTTTTCGCCCAAATCCAAAAAAGCCAAAACATCCCTAGAATCTGTTGTGCTGTTAGTTTTGTTGGTTATCCAAACTTCAATTTTGGTAATGTTAATGTTAGAAGATATGATAGGCAGATTAGCCAAGGCCCTATTGTAATTATTACGGAAATATTGCGCTAAAAAGTAGTGTTTGTTGGCTTCGTAATTGTCAGTGCTTAACCTAAACTCGTTTTGTTGCGCTCCGTTAGTGATATTGATTTCTTTAGATTGCGACCGTTGTTGCGAAAACATGGTGGTAACGCCCAAGCGCCCGAATTGTAATTGCGTTTTTACTCCGAATAACGCTTGGCTACCACTAATTAAAGTGGTGTTTAAAGGAAAGTTGACAATACCCGCTTCAATTTTTTTGATGATTTCGTCCTTACTACCCGTATATTCCAATTTTACTTGGTTTTCAAAATCAAACTGAGCTTCGGTATTGTAGTTGGTGCTAATTTTTAGCTTTTCGCCGATGTTCCCGACAAGGTTCATCTGAATTCGCTGGTCAAAATCGAAGTTGTATTGCTTGCGTTGTCGCTCATTGAAAAGCGGATTTTCATTACGAATTATTCTGCCAGCGAAAGTTAAATCTGCCGAGCCACGTGGTTGGATATTGATGGTATTACCTCCAAAAATTTTCTCGAAAGCTTTGCTTTGCACTTTAACCTCCGGAATAAATCCTTCTTTTTCTACGGGTGGCTTGCTGGTGGTTACTAAAGTTTTCCAATAAGCGTTGATGATGTTTTTTTCTTCGAGCTGTTGATACTCTTTAAAAGTTAAGTACTGGGGAGCCTTAATCAGTTTGCCACCAAGCGTTTCTTTTACAAGGTATTTTTTTGTAATTGGGTCGTATTCCACCGTTTTTTTGATGGCCTGCGGATGATCCAAAAATAATCCACTTTTGCCAAACAAAGGCGTTACGTAATTGTCTTTAACGGGGAATTTAAGCTTTAAAGAATCCGTGTTGGCATTCTGAGACCAGGCTTTGTTACTAAAGCAGGCACAAATAACACTAATTAGGACAAGTAGCCTAGTAAAATTAATTTTCAAGCGTGTGTGTTTTTGGTTGGGTAACTACAAGGTTTTCAGTGCTATTTTTATAATTGCTTCTACGCTTAAGGTTTCTGCCGATGACCTCACGGCTGCATCAACCGCTTTTTCGGCGGTATTTTTTACAAAGCCCAACATTACCAAGGCACTTAACGCTTCATCTTTAGAAGTATTATTCAGAGGCATCGAAATTAATGTTCCCGGGCCATCTTTCTTCAGTTTATCTTGAAGTTCAATGATCAATCGCTGCGCAGATTTTGGCCCGATACCTTTAATGCGCTGAATCTGCTTTACGTCTGCCTGAATGATTGCTTGTTCAATTTCTATAGGAGATATAGAAGAAAGCATCATTCGACCAGTGTTTGGTCCAATTCCGTTTACAGAAATTAAGTGCAAAAATAAGCGGCGTTCCCCTTCATCGGCAAAACCGTATAAAGTATGCGAATCTTCTTTAACCACCAGCCAAGTAAACAATTTGCAACGTTCTTGATCTTTTAATGCGCTGTAAGTATTTAACGAAATATGAATATGGTAGCCAATCCCGCCGGCTTCAATTACCACATAAGCCGGACATTTAAATGTCAGCTTGCCGTCTATGTATTCGTACATTTTATTTCTCTAATGAGCCAAATTTGGCTTCTTGTGTTTTAATTATTCTCCTTTGCCTGCGCATCCACAACAGCAATGGTAACCATATTCACAATTTCCCTAACAGAACTGCCCAACTGCAAAACATGCACTGGCTTGTTCATGCCTAATAAAATAGGGCCAACTGCTTCTGCACCACCTAATTCCTGCAATAATTTGTAAGCAATATTTCCGGCCTCTAATGTAGGAAAAACTAAGGTATTAGCGGGCGCAGTTTTTAATTTAGAAAAAGGGAAGTTATCGTTCAGCAAATCTTTGTTGAGGGCAAAGTTTGCTTGCATTTCGCCATCAACTTTAATTTTTGGGTGTTGCTCATGCAAAATTCTGACTGCTTCACGTGTTTTAGCAGGAATTTTGCCATCGTTAGAGCCGTAGTTAGAATAAGATAGAATGGCGATACGAGGTCTAATGTTAAATCTTTTTACGGATTCGTTTACCAAAACTGTAATATCTACCAACTCCGCAGCGGTAGGGTTTACATTAATCGTGGTATCTGCGAAAAATATAGGCCCTTTTTTGGTCAGCATTAGATACATTCCCGCAACACGGTTTACACCTTCTTCTGTCCCTATGATTTGCAATGCAGGTTTTACGGTGCTTGCATAATTTTTAGTCAAGCCCGAAATCAGTGCATCAGCATCGCCAAACTCTACCATAGATGCGCCAAAGTAATTACGATCTCGCATCGCCTTTTTAGCTTCGTATAAACTTATTCCACGGCGTTGGCGTTTTGCATATAGGTTTTGGGCGTACTTTTCCAGCAATTCATGTTCTTCTAACGGATCAATAATCGGTACACCTTCTAAATCAAGTTCAGTATCTGTAATTATTTTATTGATCGCTTTTCTATTGCCAAGTAAAATTGGGATAGCAATTCCTTCGTCTTTAACAATTTGTGCCGCTTTAAGTATTTTGTAATTATCTGCTTCAGCAAAAACCACTCTTTTTGGCGATGAAGCCGCTTTATTGGCAATGCCTCTCATTAAAGCATCATCCATACCTAAGCGTTTTTTTAGCTCCGCCTTATATTTTTCCCAGTTTTCAATCGGATGCCTAGCTACGCCAGAATCCATCGCCGCTTTGGCAACTGCAGGCGCAACCGTAGTAATTAAACGGCTGTCCATCGGTTTAGGAATAATGTATTCCTTACCATATTTAAGATTTTTTGCATTATAAGCCACGTTAATGGCCTCTGGAACATTTTCCTTGGCTAAATTGGCAATTGCAATTACGGCAGCCAATTTCATTTCTTCGTTAATAGCTGTTGACCTTACATCCAAAGCACCTCTAAAAATATAAGGGAAACCCAAAACATTGTTCACTTGGTTTGGATAGTCTGAACGACCGGTCGCCATAATTAAATCATCACGAGTTTTAACCGCAAGTTCGTATGCAATTTCTGGATTAGGATTTGCCATGGCAAACACAATGGGGTTTGGCGCCATGGTTTTTAAAGCCGCAGCGCTCAACACATCAGCAGATGATAAGCCGATAAACACATCTGCGTTATTAACCGCGTCTTCAATAGTGTGAAGGTCTCTTTTGGTGGCAAATTCTGCTTTTGTGCCTTCTAAATTATCACGATCTGCTCTAATTACACCACTTCTGTCCAACATCACAATGTTTTCTTTGCGAGCGCCCAAGGCAACATATAAACGGGTGCAAGAAATTGCTGCTGCACCTGCTCCACTAATCACAATAACCACCTCTTCCATCTTTTTTTCTTGCAGTTCGCAAGCGTTAATTAGGGCGGCGGCAGATATAATTGCTGTTCCATGTTGGTCATCATGCATAACCGGGATTTTCATCTCGGCTTTTAACCTTCGTTCAATCTCAAAGCATTCTGGCGCTTTAATATCTTCCAAATTTATCCCGCCAAAAGTGGGTTCTAGCGACTTTACAATTTTGACAAAATCGTCAACGTTGGTCACATCAAGTTCTAAGTCAAACACATCTATATCTGCAAAAATTTTGAAGAGTAAACCTTTTCCTTCCATTACCGGTTTGCCGGCTTCAGGGCCAATATCCCCTAATCCCAAAACAGCTGTGCCATTGCTAATTACCGCGACTAGATTTCCTTTTGCGGTATATTTATAAACATCTTCTTTGTTTTCAGCGATTTTTAAACAAGGTTCAGCAACTCCTGGAGAGTACGCCAATGTTAAATCTCCTTGTGAGGCCGTAGGTTTTGTTGGGATGACTTCTATTTTACCCGGACGACCTTGAGAGTGGTAATCTAAGGCATCTTGTTTTCTCCTGTTTTTGCTCATCGTTTATAGTTTTGAGATGTTTTACCGTAAAAATACTATTCTTTGGCGGGGCATAAAAGTAAAATAAATTTAGATGCTGTTTAAATTGTTTAAAGGTTGATTTAAAAAGAAATTTGTTTTTAGAAGTTGGTTTTACGTGTTGATGAGTCGATTTGACTTGGCTGTGCTAAGGGCTTGTTTCGGATCGTAAAGGATTAAGGTTGTTTCTGAAAATCTTTCAGCTTGGTAACTTTATAAGGATTTAAAACCGCTTGATGCGCTGCCGTTTGTGCCATATTCTTTTTGTATTCCGATAATTTTTCTGGTCGGAAAGTATTACCTATTACGCTTTCGCCGAAGATTTTCTCATACCAAACGCATGAAGCCGTATATCTGCCCAAAATTAAATCTAAATGATAACCATCTCTGTTCATGTGATCTCGAACAAAAGAAGTTCTGGCATTTTGGATAGCTGTACCGCTAGGGATTAGCATGTCCATTTTATACTCACAAGCAACCTTACAAGTGGTTTTCGTAATTGCATTGTACATTTTATTTTGGCTGTTGCCATAATTTACAAAACCTTTATGTTTTGAATCTTGTGCATAAGCCCAAGTTTGGTGGAGGATATATTTGGTGTTTGAATTTGTTACTTTGCTCTTTACGTAATCAACCAAAGCCGGAAAAGGCTCAGTGTAAGTGTTATATAGACCCGATTTAGAGCTCACTTGCTGAAAACTTATGTAATCCCAATTTTCATCAGCTAAGGCAAATTCAATCGATGTCTTCGGCGTTTTGACTTTATTCCCGGCAACATCTGTTTTTCGATAATCGTAAGTTGCGTTGTTTTCTTGTGCGTTCTTCCAATGTAAAGCCAATTCCGCACCACCAATGTATAAGTTGCCGATGATAATTTTGTGATTACCCGCAATTGCTAAGTCATATAAAAAAAATTCAATCGCATCTTCAGAAAAGCTATTGCCGATAGCTAGGATTTTTATAACGCTATCGGTTTTTACCGTTTTTGTTTGCGAATAATACGATGATGCGGAGGCGGCGCT
>JBBSTQ010000012.1:0-18533 GCA_038235745.1 Sphingobacteriales bacterium | reverse complement strand
CTTTTTTCGGCGACTCCAGCTTACTGATGTTTTCTATAGCCAACACCATACTGCTGGGGTTCGCGTTGTAATAATCTCCAATAATAGTGTTTTGAGCAGTTTTAGAAATTTGTGACCGGTTATTCTTTGGAGCGTAATCGGTAATTCCATTATTTATTTCTGCTGAAGTAAGCCCAAATTCTAAACCCATCGCAATCGCAGCTAAAATATTTTCAAAATTGTAAGTCCCGGTAAGTTGTGAAAGCACCTCGTGGTTTTCATTTTGATAAAACCAGCCTATTTTTAAAAAAGGATTATTAGCGATAAGTTCTCCTTTAAGTTCAGTTGCGTTACCAGTTCCATAACTCACTGTTTTCTCAAACTTTCGATGACTTACCATTTCAGTTAAAGACGGACTGTCTTCATTAATAAAAACCGTACCTCCGTGGTTTTGCAGGAAATCATAGAGTTCGCCTTTGCCAATTTTAACGCCTTCAATACCGCCAAATCCTTCGAGATGGGCTTTTCCAATATTGGTAATCAATCCGAAATTAGGTTGGCAAATCGCAGAGAGCATTTCAATTTCCTTTTGATGGTTTGCACCCATTTCAATTATGGCAAGTTCTATCTCGTTGCCGATTTCTAAAATAGTTAAGGGCACTCCAATATGATTGTTCAAATTCCCTTTGGTTGCTAAGGTTTTAAATTTTTTGCTAAGTACGCTATTGATTAACTCTTTAGTGGTTGTTTTTCCGTTGCTACCGGTTAAGCCAATAACTGGGATTTGCAGTTGCTTTCTATGGTGGGTAGCTAGTTGCTGTAGCGCTTGTAGCGTGTCGTCAACTAGGAGAAATTTCTCGCTCGTTTTATATTTTTCATCATCGATAACCGCAAATGCTGCACCTTTCTCTAATGCTTGCTTGGCAAAAGTATTGGCATCAAAATTATATCCCTTTAACGCAAAGAATAGGCAACCTTCAGTGATTTTTCGGGTATCCGTACAGATTTGTGGGTGGGAGAGGTAGTGAGTATAGAGTTCTGATGTGGTCATATTACGATACATTTGGAGCGTAAAGTTAAACTGAATTTATAGTTTTTTACCACAGAGGGCACAAAGTTTTTTCACAAAACCCGTAGAGTTGGGTGGCTATTTTTAACCACAGAGGTCACGAAGCTGTTAGGTTTGCTTTTTTGCCACCCTGTTCACAGAGCTGGGTGTCTAGTTTTTAACCACAGAGAGCACAAAGGTCACGGAGCTGTGAGTTTTACTTTTTTGACATTTCATTCACAGAGTTGCGGGGCTAGGCTTTAACCACAGAGGACACAAAGGACACAGAGTTGGGCGGTCTAGTTTTTCGCCATACAGCTCTGTGTTCTCCGCGTCCTCTGTGGTTATATTTTTTTTCGAATCGCAAAACGTTCGGCACATAACTTCGTGTTCTTTGTGATATTCTCTGTAATCTCTGTGGTTAAATGAAACTACTCAACCACGGTTACCTTACCATTCTTTTTCAGTGCTAACTCATAAAAATCCGTTCTGCGGTCTTTTAAGTTTTTCACGCTTCCAAACTCATGCAGTTCTTTCAGTAAATCTAAATTCACATCAGCTATCAAAATGTTTTCCGTGTTCGGAGTGGTTTCAGCAACAATTGCATTTGATGGAAACGCAAAATCAGAAGGAGAGAAGATAGCAGATTGTGCATACTGTAAATCCATGTTGTTTACTTTAGGCAAGTTACCTACTGAACCTGTGATTGCAACGTAACATTCGTTTTCGATTGCTCTAGCCTGAGAACAAATCCTCACTCTGTTGTAAGCATTTTGCGTGTCCGTCCAAAAAGGAACGAATAAAATATCCATTTTTTCTAAAGCCTGTAATCTGGCCAACTCCGGAAATTCGGCATCGTAACAAATCAATATCCCAATTCTGCCCGCATCGGTATCAAAAACTTTTAATTCGTTGCCACCGCTCATTCCCCAAGAATGGATTTCCGATGGAGTAGGGTGTATCTTAATCGATCGGTCAAAACTTCCATCTCGGCGACATAAATAAGACACATTGTAAAGTTTTCCATTTTCTAACAATGGCATACTGCCGGCGATAATGTTCACATTGTAAGAAACCGCCAACTCGCAAAAACGATTTCTGATGTACTCTGTATGGTTAGCTAATTCACGAATTGCTTTTGCTTCGCCCAAATGGTTATAATCTGCCATTAACGGCGCATTAAAAAATTCTGGGAATACAACAAAATCTGATGAGTAATCACTCACAGCGTCCACAAAATACTCTGCACTTTCCATCAAATCAGAAACTGTAGGAAACAAACGCATTTGCCATTGCACTAAACCAATTCTTACGGTCGATTTTTTAAGTAGGTTATCTTTCTTCTCATCAATATAATAAATGTTGTTCCACTCCAAAAGAGTCGCAAATTCTTTAGACTGACTGTCTTCTGGCAAATAATTTTTTAATATTTTTTTTACGTGGAAGTCGTTAGAGATTTGAAATGTAAGCGTTGGATCATAAATGTCCTTCATCCTCACCTTATCAATATACTGTCGTGGCGTTAACTCGTGGTGTTTCTCGAAGTTAGGAATCCTCCCGCCAAGGATAATTGATTTCAAATTCAAATTCTCGCAAAGTAATTTTCGGGCGTCATAAAGCCTTCTGGCTAAACGCATCCCTCGGTAATCTGGGTGCACAAAAATCTCTATACCATAGAGCACATCTCCTTCATGAGTATGAGTACTAAATGTATAGTTTCCAATTGCTTCAGCATAAGTATGCGTGTCACCTAATTTGTCAAAATCTACAATTATGCTTAAAGCAGAAGCTACCACTTTACCGTTTATTTCGATACAGAGCTGTCCGTCTGGGAAAATTTCAATCAATTTATCAATTGATTTTTCTCTCCAAAAACTTTCGCCCATGGCAGAGTACGCAGAAATCATTGCTGACTTTAAATCGGCATAATCTTTTGATTTTAAGGTTCTTAATTCTACTGTTTCTATTAAATTTGGTTTTGTTGACATAGTGTTCTATAAAAAAAGAAACCCCGAAAAATCAATTTCCAGGGTTCAGTTCAATTGTTTTAATGTTATTTTAAAAGCAACTTTCGTACCGCTGTTTTACCGTCGCTTGTTATCTTCATTAAATAAACACCTCTTTTCAGCGAGGTTAAATCTATTTCCTGCTTCCCTTGCAAAGCTGTTTGGCGCAAAACTTCTTGCCCAGAAAGGTTAGCAAAAGCCAACTCATAACGGCTGGTAAAATTCACAAACACTTTTGTGCTAACCGGGTTTGGATAAAAAGTGAAGTCGCTAAAAATAGCATCTTCTTTTATGGCGGTTCTAAAAAAGGCGAAGCTATTAGAAAATACGCTACAGCCCTGCGTGTTTTTTGCTTCCACTAAGTATGTTCCATTTGATGGTGGACTATAGGTTTTTGAAGTTGCACCACTAATGGGAGTGCTACCCAAATACCACTGATAACTCGCGGCCGTGGTGTTTGCGTCCAACGTATTTCCGCTTTGTACAACAAAAGGCTTGTTTGGAGTCTGCGATACGGCTACTGTAATTGTTTTTTTATTGCCTGCACAAGTCCCGTTCATAGGTGTAACTTCAATAACAACATTACTGTTTTCAAAGACTATGCTATATGATGTTGCCGATTGTGGAGTTTGACTGTTTGTGCCCGTGATTTTCCATTCGTAACTAGTTGCTCCCACAGAAGAAACTGTGTAAGTTGCAACTCTATCTGTACACCCCGTTAAAGGGCCGGTAATTGTAACGTCTCCCGGAGTGGTACATTGAGAAAATATGCTATTTGAGAACAAGCTCAACACAAAGAAAAAAGGTAAAAGTTTTTTCATCAGTTTTATTTTTTTTTAAAGGTAAGTAAATTATCTTTTTGGGCAATATGCAATTTACTGTTACACTAAATTGTTAGGTAAATAGATACATAAATGTTTATTTTTGCGCCATGAAATTACCTATAGTAGCATACGGCGATCCAGTTTTAAAGAAAGTTGCGGATGATATAGATCAAAGCTATACTGAACTTAATACTTTGATTGACAATATGTTTGAAACAATGTATGCTGCAAGTGGCGTTGGACTAGCGGCGCCACAGGTTGGTTTGCCTATTAGGTTATTCATTGTTGATGCGTCGCCGTTTGGCGAAGATGAGGAGGAGTTGGTGGACTTTAAAAAGGTTTTTATCAACCCAGTAATAGAAGAAGAGAGTGGCGAAAAATGGAATTTTAATGAAGGATGTTTGAGTATTCCGGATATTAGGGAAAACGTAAGTCGGCATAAAAACATTAAAATTAGCTATTACGATGAAGATTTTAATTTGCAACAAGCAGACTTTAGTGGTCTAGCGGCAAGGGTTATTCAACACGAATACGACCATATCCAAGGGAAATTGTTTACAGACAGAATTAATCCGTTACGTAAAACAATGCTGAAAAGCAGACTAGATGCCATCACAAAAGGAGCGGTAAAGGTTGATTATAAGATGAAGTTTCCGCTACAGCGTAGAAAGCGATAGAATTTAATCCTTGTTTCTTGTTTTATTACCCTCGCTAATCTGTTTGATTAGCGCTCCCCAAGCCAAAGGATTTAACAAGGGATTAGTTTGTACCATATTCTTGTTGGTCATGTAGTTGTGGTTATTTTGAAAACTGCTGCTATTATACTCGCCACCATCTCGCGGTAAGCTCGCAGTCAGGTCTCTTAAACTTTGTTTGGATAGATTTTTCATGGCAATTTCCAAATCATCATCTGCAAATTTCATCGTTAAAAAATCTTTCTTAAATTCATCTGTACTTGCCCAAGGAAAAACAGTGACCATAGGCAGTTCGATATTGTCAGCTTTCATTTTGATTAAAGCAGTAAATTTTTTATTCTCAAGATTTTTTGGGATGTTGAGCATCAGTTTTTTGTACCCTACTGAACTAAAAACGATGCTATCGCCTTCGTGTACCACAAAAGAGAAATAGCCTTTGTAGTTTGCCGAATATGATTTGCCACCTTCTGTTATGTTCTTAATAGTGACATAAGGAACGATGGAATTACTGTCCTGATCATAAATTACTCCAGAAAACTGCGCCAAAGGTTTGTTTTGCTGGGCAATCGCCTGCAATCCAAAACTAAGTAACAGAAGAATAATTAATCTTTTCACGGGTGTAAATTCAAACAAAACTAATGATAAGCTGTCAAAACGTTTGTTAATTTTTGTTAAACAAAAGAGCCTTCTCTTTTTAACGAAAAGGCTCTTAAAATGTTTTATGGTAAAGATTATTTGACATTGGGCATTACCGCATCTGGCGAATCAATAGGTGTGATATTTATAGCTTCCACTGCGGTAATCTCTGGAACAGCCTTTTTTACTGCTTGCTCAATACCTGCCTTAAGCGTCATAATGCTCATTGGGCATGATTCGCAAGAGCCTAATAGTTTAAGCCTTAATACCTTATCTTCTGTAATTTCTAATACGGATACATTTCCAGCATCGGCAATTAAATAAGGCCTAATAGAATCTAAAGCCTCTTCAACCCTTGCCAACAAATTTTCTTGATCACTCATTCCTCTTTTATTTTAGATAAAAATACAGATTTAATTCCACTATCGAACAGTATCGCCACTTTTGGCCTCGCTATTTCTGATAGCAACCTGTTGTGCAACCTTTTGCGCCAGTTCGATAAACATTTGCGACATAGGGTGGTCTTTTTGTAAAACCACAGGTGTGCCACTATCGCCAGCCTCACTCACACTTTGCACCAACGGCAACTCGCCCAAAAATGGAGCGTTGTACATTTCTGCTAATTCCTGACCACCATTTTTTCCGAAAATATAATATTTGTTATCAGGTAGTTCAGCCGGGGTAAAGTACGACATGTTTTCCACCACTCCCAAAATTGGGATGTTGATGGCTTCCATTTTAAACATACCAATTCCCTTTTTTGCATCAGCCAAGGCAACTTGTTGTGGTGTAGTTACAATCACCGCTCCTGATATCGGGAAACCTTGAGCCACCGTAATATGGATATCGCCGGTGCCGGGAGGTAAATCCACCACTAAATAATCCAGTTCGCCCCAATCTGCGTCGTTAAAAAGTTGCTTTACTGCGTTAGATGCCATTGGTCCTCTCCACGGCACAGGCTGGTTTGGATCCATAAAAAAGCCTAATGAAAGTAATTTAATCCCGTATTGCTCAATGGGTTCAATTCTGCTTTTGCCATCCACCTCAGATGATTTTGGTTTTGCACCTTGCAAGCCAAACATAATAGGAACAGATGGGCCGTAAATATCGGCATCAATTAAACCCACTTTTGCGCCGTTCAGTTGCAAACCTAAAGCCAAGTTGGCGGCAACTGTAGATTTGCCAACACCGCCTTTACCAGATGCTACCACAATAATATTTTTGATATTCCCCGTGAGTTGTTGAGGCGGTGCAGTAGTTCTGCTGGTCATTTTTATGCTAATTTCTGCATCTTTGCTAACAAAATGTTTAATGGCATTTCGGCAAGCATTCTCCAGCATTTCTTTCATAGGGCAGGCAGGTGTGGTTAGCACCACCGTAAAGCTCACTTTGTTGCCATCAATGGTTATATCCTCAATCATCCCCAGCGTTACCAAATCTTTTTTAAGATCCGGATCTTCCACATTTTTTAAGGCATTTAATATATTTTCTTTCGTAAACGACATTTTCTTTAAATTATGCTCGAATTTACAAAACTTACCATCATATATAAGATTCGGCTTTGTTTTTGACACAAAACCGAGAAATAACCGAATATATTTGGGGTATATATTTTCGCTAAAGCTGATACATGAATAGCCAAAAACAGAAATCTTTTTTCAACAAGTACAAAAAAACAATCTTCATCAGTATTTCCGTAATCTTTACAATTTTGATTATTGGGGGTGCGGTAGCTTATAACAAAAGAGATGCTTTATTAAAGGCGGCAATAGCAAAGGCCGTTAGCAAAGCGAAAACTAAGTATAATTTGAATGTTTCAATTGGTTCTTACGGTTTTGATGGATTTACCTCAGTTTATTTTAAACAAGTTTCTGTTGTACCAGAGGGCAAAGATAGCCTTGCGAATATCCAAGACTTAAAAGTAGGAGTAAAATTATTTCCATTGATATTTGGACATGTTAGAATTTCTGAGCTTGCTATTTACAACGCTACGGTTTCCCTAATTAAGAAAGACAGCGTAAGCAATTATGACTTCCTTTTTAAGAAGAGTGATCAAGATTCCGTGAAAACGAAGTCTAAGAACGATCTGTCTGAACTTGCCGATAAACTTTTAAATCAAGCCTTAGACAAAATACCTGATGATATGGATATCAAGAATTTTGTTATCAATTTCCGACAGGACACCACCAAATTTACTTTAAAAACAGAAACAGCTTCTATTGCTGATGGCGAAGTAAACTCTACCATCAGACTTAACGCAAACCAAGCTGTTTGGCATGTAACGGGGACAGCCAACCCTTCAAAACAACAATTAGATTTAAAGTTCTTTGCCGATGGACAACCCGTTGAATTCCCTTATTTAGATAAAAAGTATGATTTAAAAGTGCGTTTTGATACTGTAAGAACCACCATGCGGAGCGCCAAAAAAGTAGGTAAAGAATTTGAAATAGACGGCACCTGGGCTGTTCGTAATTTGGTCATTAATCAGCCTAAGATTGCGGCCAATGATGTAATAGTAAAGTCCGGTTCTATTGATGCTAGGATGTTGATAGGTTCAAATTATATTGCTTTGGATAGCAGTTCTGTCGTAAGTTTAGGCAAAGCGCAAATCAATCCTTATGTAAAGTTAACGCTGGGAGATAAAAAAATATATGAACTAAAAATCCATGCTTACGACCAAGTAGCACAAGATGTTTTTGATGCTTTTCCTATCGGTTTGTTTGAATCTTTGGAAGGTATAAAAGTTGAGGGAAAGCTGAATTATAACCTTGATTTCTATTTAGATGCAGCCAAGCCTGATGATGTTGTGTTCTCATCCTCGATGAAAGGAACTGACGGCTTTAAGATCGTAAAATTTGGTAAGGTCAATTTTCAGAAAATTAATACACCTTTCGTTTACACGCCCTATGAAAAAGGCAAACCTGTCAGGGATATTGTGGTTGGGCCAGCGAACCGAAACTATACTAGTATCCAAAATATTTCTCCCAACATGAGGAACGCTTTGGTAAGTTCAGAAGATCCGTTGTTTTATTCGCACACAGGATTCGAGGAAGAATCAATTCGAAAATCAATCGCCACCAACTTTAAAGCGAAATCGTTTAAACGTGGCGGAAGTACCATTTCCATGCAATTAGTTAAGAACGTTTTTTTAAGTCGGAATAAAAACCTAGCTCGTAAGTTTGAAGAAATATTGATTGTTTGGTTGATGGAAAATCAGCGGTTAACCAGCAAGTCAAGAATGTACGAGGTTTATTTAAACATTATTGAATGGGGGCCAAATGTGTATGGAATTGGCGAAGCCGCAAACTATTATTTTGGTACATCGCCTGCAAATTTATCTGTAGGAGAGTCCATTTATCTGGCGAGTATTGTTCCTCGTCCGAAAGCGGCTTTATATAAATGGCAACCCAACGGAATGTTGAAATCTTACCTAAGCGGCTATTTTGCTTCTTTAGGGAAATTAATGGCCATCGGTGGATACATTAACCGTGACAGTAGCAATTATGGTTTTTATGGAGTGCGATTGAAGGAAAGTTTGCGAAGGCAAATTGCACCAGATGATTTTGTGCCAGATAGTTTAATGGAAGACGAGGATAACGGTTTCTTTAACCTGAACATTTTCAAAAAACAACCGAAAGACTCCTTGGAGAAAAAGGCGACGTTTTTGAGAAAGATTTTTGAGCCAGAGGCGAAGGTTAAAGATAGTGTTGAGAAGTCGCCAAGAGAGTTGCGAAAGGAGCGGAGGGAAGAGCGGAGGAAGAATTGATTAATTTAATGGTTATAGGTGTCCATAATCGACGTGGTGGCAAATATTTATGAATAGAAAAGACAAATCTTTAGCATTTTCAAATGGAGAGTTTGGAAAGATTTACGGCTTCATTGCAGACAATGCAGTATGGGTAGTTGTGGAAGAAGACACTTTTACGGGCAAACAAGCAATTGTTGACAATTGCGAACAAACAGCCAATTACTTTAGGTCAATAACTACAAAATTTGAGACGCTTAATGTAATTGAAGAAAATAAGAAAGTTGTCATAAATGGGACAGCGGAGTTTTTAAAAGATAATGAGCGAGTTTCATTTGTCTCGGCTTGTGACCTTTATGAATTCGACGATGAAGACCAAATTCAAAGAATAACCTCATATTGTATTCAACACGAAAAAAGTTAGAGCAACATATGACAACAACGAGCTCATAAGCGTTTGGCGAAAAAGCGGATTAAAGGCGTTAATGGAAGTTTTGTGCTTCTTCCTAATTTCAGTGTTTGCAAGCAGTTCGTCATTTCGACAGCCGTATCTTCCGCTAGTATAATATCATTACAAAAAAAACAACCGGCCAAACCACCTTACAATAAAATATCTTATTTTTAGCCGTTTAGGAACAAAACTTGCATCGTTTTAAAAAAAAAATACAAAAAATTTATGGGAAGACACGTTTATGAAACCGGATTGATTGGAAATTGCTCTTTTTTAGCACATATTCATAAAAATACAGACGTAAAATGGCTTTGCTGGCCAAGATTTGATAGTTCGTTCGTTTTTGGTTCCATGTTGGATGAAAAAAAAGGTGGCGAGTTTTCTATTAAGCCATCTGGCGAGTTTACCTCCAAACAATACTATTTAGAGAATACCAATATTTTATGTACAGAAATTACCACAGAAACCGGTAAATACCGAGTGACGGATTTTGCTCCGCGTTACGAACAATATGACCGGTATTTTAAACCGCTAATGTTGGTCAGAAAGATTGAACCTTTAGAAGGCAATCCGCATATAAAAATAGTTTGTAAACCGGTTTACGACTATGGATTAACGGAGTTGGAAACAGTAAGAGGAAGCAACCATGTCAACTTTAAAGGCTGTGGAGAAAACCTGCGACTGACTACAAATGCTACTATTTCTTACATCGTAGAAGATCAATATTTTATTTTAAAGGAAACAAAATATGCTGTTTTAACCTATGGAGAGCCTCTTGAGGCAAGTGCTGAATCAACATCTGAGCAGTTCTTGAGCAAAACTACCGCTTATTGGCGTACCTGGATTAAAAGATCTTCTATCGGAGATTTTAACCAAGATTACGTAATTAGATCTGCGTTGGCGTTAAAAATTCACCAATACGAGGATACCGGCGCCATTGTAGCGGCTAGCACCACAAGTTTGCCCGAATTTCCGGGCAGTGGCAGAAACTGGGATTACAGATATTGTTGGTTAAGGGATACCTATTATGTGATTACCGCATTGCACAACATAGGACATTTTGAAGAAACCGAAAAGTATTTTGATTATATCACAGATATTTCTTTTGAAGAAGGTTTGCGGTATCAACCACTTTACAGCATCTCCAGACAAAAAGATTTAACTGAAACAATTGCAGATCATTTAGAAGGTTATATGGGTAACGGCCCTGTCAGAATTGGAAACCAAGCTTATGAACATATTCAAAATGATATTTACGGACAAGCATTAATTTCTTTGCTTCCACTTTATACCGATCATCGGTTCGTATTCTCGGAAAGGAAAGATTCTGCAGATTTGGTAGAGGTGGCTCTAAAGCGGATTGAACATACCATTGACGAGAAGGATGCTGGAATTTGGGAATTCAGAAATAGTGCCTATGTACATGCTTATAGTAATTTGTTTCAGTGGGCGGGTTGCAGTGCGGCATTAAAAATTGCAAGAACTATTGATAACAAACCTTTAGAAGAAAAGGCTTTACGTTTGATGGAACGAGCGGCAGAACATATTGAAGCCTGTTATGATCCAGAACGCAAGGTTTACACGCATGCAGTTGGCAGCCCGTATTTGGATGCAAGTACTTTGCAGCTGATCATGATGAACTATTTAGATCCTAACTCGCAGAAAGCAAAAGATCATTTAATCGCTTTAGAGAATGAACTTAAAACTCCGGCAGGACTGTTTTACAGATATTTGCACACTGATGATTTTGGTAAACCTGAAAGCACTTTCTTAATCTGTTCTTTTTGGTATGTAGAAGCTTTGGCCTGTGTAGGTAGAGTTGACGATGCGATAAGGGAATTTGAAAAATTGATGCCTTACGCCAATCATTTAATGTTGTTTAGTGAAGATGTTGATGAAAAAGATGGCAGCATGTGGGGAAATTTCCCGCAGGCATACAGTCATGTTGGGTTAATGAATGCAGCCTACAGAATTTCCAATAAATTAAACAAGCCTCTGTATTTATCTTCAGAGACTATTAAGTAAGTTTCTTACTTCTTCTACATTTCTGAGGTAGTAATTTGCCTCAGAAATGCTACTGCCAACTTTAATGGTAATGGCAATATCGTTGATGGCTTCAAAAATATCCTCATCGGTATGGTCATCGCCCATAGCTATGATAAAGTCAAAATCAGTATTCATCAAATATTGTAATGTTGCTTTTCCCTTGTTAATTTCCGAGCTTTTAATTTCTACTACTTTATTGCCCGGCAACAATTGCAAACCTTTTTCTCTGGTAAGGTAGCGCATGTTACTGATTAATTCATTTGCTCTCAATTCGCCCAAGCCTTCTTCTGCCTTGCGGTAATGCCAAGCCAATGCATATCTTTTTTCTTCTATAAAAGTCCCGGGAGTACGGTCGCAGTATGATTCTAACATGGGTCGCACATTCATTTTCCACTTGTCAGATAGGTTTGGAGTTTCTTCCCAATCCCCTGTTCCCATTCTTTTCCAAGCTCCATGTTCGGCAATCAAGTGTAAATCCAAATGTCCAAACCATTGGTCCAAGGTTTCATGTTTTCTTCCGCTGATGATAATTACTTGGTTTCTATCGTCGCTAATTAACCTGTCAATCAATTTGTAAAGCTCTTCATCTGGCGAAGCATCGTCAATGTTGCCTTTAAAGCCTACCAATGTGCCGTCATAGTCTAAAAACAAAGCTCTTTTTTTTGAAGCATTCATTTTTTCGCTAAATTCTGCTATTAATTCGTTGCTCACATGCCTCGCTCGTCTGGATTTCTCCAGCTTTTTAACCTCTCCTAATTGGTCCATGAAAATCTTAACCCAATGCTTTATGTCAAACTTAGTAACAGTTTGTTTCAAGTTTTTCATCCGCGAGGCTTGCTCTTCCGTTGTCATTTCTAAGCCGTGAATAATGGCGTCGCTAAGCTCTTCTATGTTGTTAGGGTTTACAATCAAAGCTTCAATCAGCTCTTTGGATGCGCCAGCCATTTCACTTAAAATAAGTACGCCAGTGTTATCTGTCCTGCTGGCAATATATTCTTTACTTACCAAATTCATTCCATCTCGCATTGGCGTAACCAAACAAATTTCTGACTTACTGTATAAAGCGGAAAGTTCTTCTATAGGGAAAGAACGGTAGAAATAATGTATTGGATGCCAGCTAGAGGTACGAAACCTAGAATTTATATTCCCCACCAGTTTATCTATGCTTTCACGAAGTTCAATATACTGTGGAATGGTATCCCGAGACGGAACCACAATCATGTGCATGCAAATTTGTTCAATGTACTTTGGGTTCTCTACCAGAATTTTCTCAAATGCCTGTAACCTTTGCACAATCCCTTTGCTGTAATCTAATCGATCAATCGAAAGTATGATTTTTGTGCCTCCTAAAATTGTGTCGTAGTGATCTTTTATGGCCTTGACTTCTTGCGTATTCGGCAAAAAGCTAAACTTTTCAGCATCAATCCCCATAGGGAATGCATCAATGGTAATATTTCTATCTTCCTTGTGGATCACATTTGCACTGGTCTGTATCGGTAAAATCCGAGTAGCAGAACTTGTAAAGTGCCTCACATCATCATAAGTATGGAAACCGATTAAATCTGCACCAAGTACTCCGTTCAACAACTCAGCCCTCCATGGTATTAATCTAAATAATTCATAAGATGGAAAAGGGATATGTTGAAAAAAGCCAATACTAGCATCTGGCAAATGTTCTCTAATTAAATTGGGCAATAAAAGCAGTTGATAATCCTGAATCCAAATTACGTCATCGGGTTCGGCTATTGCCAACACAGCATCTCTAAATTTTTCGTTAACTGCTTTATAGCTTTCCCAATAAGTTTGTTCGAATTGGGCATAGGTGGACATGTAATGGAAAATAGGCCAAAGCGTCTCGTTAGAAAAACCTTCGTAATACAAATGTATTTCCTCTTCCGTTAAAAAAACAGGAGCCAGATTTTCTGGTTTTAATTTCTTTCTAATTTTGTTTTCTTCACTTTCTGGCACATCTAAGCCACACCAACCAATCCAAATATTATCCCCTTCTTTATACACAGAGCCTAAACCTGTTGCTAGGCCACCTTCACTAACTTTTAATTCATAATCTTCTTTTTGCTGGGTTAGTTTAACTGGTAGTCGGTTCGAAACTATAATGGTCTTGCTCATAATTTTTGGTTAAAAGATGCTAAAGCCGTTTTAGTAACAATAATTTAACCAAAAAGCATAAGTGGCTCATTTCGGATAATAAATTGTCAAAAAAATCTGGTTTTCTCTGATAAAAGTAATAGATAGTTGGCTTGTTTTTTGAGCAAATGGTAACTTGTATACAAAATGCAAGTTTATGATTGAACTTTTTACTAAAAATGATTATTGGGGCGTACAAAATTGGTTATTTGATATTATAATTATTGCTATAGCAATTATTGCGGGCGTTTTTCTTAAATTTTGCATTGTAAAGCTCACTAAGTATTATAAAAGTAAAAGCACCTTTTCATTTGTGCGATCTTTTGTTATCCGTTTGGGTAAGCCTCTCAGTATATTTTTGCCATTGGTGTTTTTGAGTGTTACAAAGTCTCTAATCGTTTTATCTCCTCAATTGTTTATCGTTTATGATAAGGTTATTGAAATAGCACTTATTGTGTCATTTGCATATATTTTAGTGAGCTTGGTAAAAGTTTTTCAAGATTTTATAATTTCCACCTACAATTTACAGAAAGAAAACAACCTTAAGGAGCGGAAAATTAGAACGCAACTTCAATTTCTAAGAAAGATTTTGGTGGGATTGATTGTTGTGTTAACGGTTGCTGCAGTACTTTTTAGTTTTGATGGGATGCGGAGAATTGGCGCTGGATTGCTGACCGGAGTTGGTGTAAGTGGAATAATCATTGGTTTTGCAGCACAAAAATCGCTTTCCAATTTACTCGCAGGTTTCCAGATCGCTTTTACGCAACCTTTAAGGATTGATGATGTTCTGGTGGTAGAAGGAGAATGGGGAAAAGTCGAAGAAATTACATTGACCTATGTGGTATTACACATTTGGGATGAACGGCGGTTGATTTTGCCTATCAATTATTTTATCGAAAAACCTTTCCAAAACTGGACACGCACTAGTGCGGAAATTTTGGGTACCGTATTTATTTATGCGGATTATAGTTTGCCTATTGACAAACTGCGGGCAGAATTCGATAAGTTATTGACTGCACACAAATTGTGGGACAAGCGAGTTAAGGTTGTTCAAGTGACCGATTCTAAAGATAATGTAATGGAGATTAGGGTGTTGATGAGTGCTGAAAATTCATCTGATGCATTTGATTTAAGATGTGATATACGTGAAGGGTTAATCTTCTTTATCCAAAACAACTACCCTAATTCACTGCCAAAAGTTAGAGCCACTTTGTTGGAATCCAATTTAGATAATCATCAAAAAGTCATCTAAGAGTTCAGATAAAAAAATAAGAGTTTAAACATCTATTTTTACAAAAATTCATGACATGAAAGAAATTATAGGATCATTAAACTGGCGATACGCAACCAAATTGTTCAACAGTACAAAAAAATTAACAGATGCGCAGTTGGAGAATTTACTTTCTTCAGTACAATTGGCGCCAAGTTCTTATGGCTTACAACCGTACAAAATTCTGGTAGTGGAAGATCAGGCTGTAAAAGAAAAGTTAAAAGCTGCCGCTTACGGACAAGCGCAATTAGCAGATGCATCTCAAATTTTTGTATTTGCGATAGAAAAAAACTTTTCAGTAGCACATGTAGATACGTTTATAGAAAACATTGCAGAAACCCGTGGAGTTTCCGTTGATGATTTGCAGGAATATGCAGACACCATGAAGGGTACAGTTAACTCAAGATCTGACGACGAGTTAGATGCTTGGAATAGCAAGCAAGCATACATTGCATTGGGTTTTTTGTTGGAAAGCGCTGCGATACACGAAATTGATGCCTGCCCTATGGAGGGTTTTGATAATGGTAAGTTTGACGAAATACTTGGCCTGCATTCTAAGAATTTAAGTTCGGTGGTAATTGCGGCTGTTGGTTTTAGATCTGAGGATGATCCATATCAGCATTATGCAAAAGTGAGGAAATCTAAAGAAAACCTGTTTATACATATTTAAACAGGCGGAAGGCCAAAAGCAGAAAGCCAAAAGCTGAAAACTTATAGTGTGATCAAATTAAAAGGCAAAAAAAGAGCCGCTTGAGATTTAAAGCGGCTCTTTTTTTTAAAGAAATTGAACTTATGCTTTTGGAGCTTCGTCAGCTTTTTCTTCAGTTGCTGGAGGTTCTTCTATCTTAGCTTCTGCTTTTGGAGCTTCTTCAACTGCTGGAGCTGGAGTTTCTTCTTTCGCTGGAGCTTCCGCTTTTGGAGCTTCTTCAACTGCTGGCGCTGGAGTTTCCTCTTTTGCTGGAGCTTCCGTAACTGGTGCTTCTTCAGCAACAGCTTCTTCAGTTGCTTCCTCTGCAACAACTTCTTCTTCAGCTACTTCTTCTACCGGTGGCGTGTTTTTGATTGCCACTGCAGCAGCCATTGCCTCTTTCTTCTTAGTTTCTGCCTCTAAAGCTGTTTTCTTAGTTGCTTCTTTTGTTGAAGACAAACCATCTTTTTTAGCTTGTATCTTAGCGTCTTTACTTTCTACCCAAGCTGCAAATTTTTCGTTCGCTTGTTCTTCTGTTAAAGCCCCTTTTGTAATACCGCCATTTAAATGGTTTCTGTAAAGCACACCTTTGTAAGAAAGGATTGATTTTGTGGTATCAGTTGGAGTTGCACCAGTTGCGATCCAGCTTACTGCCTTGTCAAAATCAAGTACGATTGTTGCTGGGTTAGTATTTGGATTGTAAGAACCTAATCTTTCAATAAATTTACCGTCTCTTGGAGATCTTGCATCTGCCACTACGATGTGGTAAAAAGCTTTTCCTTTTTTACCGTGTCTTTGTAATCTAATTTTAGTTGCCATTTTTTAATACATTAAATATTTGCAATAGTCCTCTTTCACGAAGAGGGACGCAAAGCTACCCTTTTTAAAGGAAATTAACTAATCCAATTTTATTATTTTTTGTATGGTAAGCTAAAAAAATGTGCTTACTTTTATTTTATGTTTCTTAAAACCTTCGTTATCACGTTTGCAATCTGTTTAGGTGCTTATTTTGCACAATCGCAAGAGAATAAATTGCTTATTTCATTTAAAGATAATGCATCGAAAGCTATAAAAAAGGGTGATCATGTTCGGTTATCTTATCCAACCGCTAAGTTAGACGTTAAGCAATCTGCAAAAATGCCTGCGCTTTTAGGTTTTAGGGGCAAGGTTGATTCGATAAGTTTAGACCAGATTTGGTTACGTGTTGATAAACGCACTGCCAAAAGAAAGGCTTTTAGCGTGGCGGATATTGTTGCGATAAAAGGTGTTTCTAAATCGGCGGAGTTTTGGACTTTTGTAGGGACTTCTGCGGTGATTGGAGGTGCTGCAGTTGCTGGTACAGCCCTTGCTGATTTGAATTCTGGCGCTGTTGCGTTTTCTGGGGTTTTCTCTTTGTTTCCTGCTGCTATTTTAACAGCGAATGTTTTTTATCCAACAAAACCGAAGCAGAAAGTAGGGGAGGATTATACGATTAAGGTGGTTACTATTAATTGATGGGATTCGTTCGGGAAACACTTACTTATAACGTTTTGAAAATTTGCGCATAAATGGCATTGCTTGCAGAACCATTGTCGTACCGCACAAACCTAAATAATTAACGAAAAACCTGAGTTGAACCACCGTCAGCCATTTTTGTGCAAATTTGTTGTTATGGGTAGATGTGTCTTTTGTATCCTTTCGTTATCAAAGTATTTTCTGTTTCAGTTCAGTCGGTCTAAAAGATTCTTTTTTAAATCGCACTTAAAGTTCATCCCACCTTGTGAAAATAGTTTATTTAATCTGGGTTCTTGTAACCCGATTTCCCAACCCTCTAATTTATAGAAGTCTTTAGATTTAAATTCTAAAAATCCTTCGATTTTGTCGCCTATTCGAAAAGTCGGTCTTGCTTTCAAAATAAGAATTTCTTTAATATTTCTAACTTTGATGGATTGATGGAAAGCTGTATCTGTTATTGAGGTCTTATAAAGCATTTGTTCATTCCCAAGACCTTCACTATAGTTGCTCTTAAATGTTTCCTTATATAAATCAATATCAATTATGTCCCCAAATATTAGACCCATTCTAATCTTTATCGTGTTGCCTATTAATGAACAATCACACATCGTTGGCAACATTCCCTCTTGCACTTTAACATTATTCCTGAAACTCCGTAAATAAATTCTACTTCTGTTATCTCGATAACGCATCATATCATTTTTTTCCTGTTCTATTGATAATTGCTTTTCCTTTTCAGAAACGCCTTTAACAAGTCCAGTTCCGTCTAATAATGCGTCCATAATTAGCTTATGACTATTATATAATGATGTATCTAAATAAACTTCCTCTGGAGTTAACTTATTAAAAATAGAGGTATAAGGTACTATTCCAACTTTGTAAGGTGTGGGTGGAAGTTTCTGTGCTTGGGTAAATAATGATAATAAACCTAATCCTAAGATAATTATAGTTTTAACTCTTTTCATTGTAGTTTGTTTTTTTATTTCAGTTGGCTTTAAAATTACTGCTAACATCCAATTCGTTCGTTTGCATTGTAAAACTTTCGTTTATAGATGCGTTTCGTTCAGGAACATTTACCCATAACTCAGAAATATGTATGACGCAGACCTTCCTTGTGAGATTTCTCGTTCCTCGGAATGACGAGAGGTAAAATGCTTCGACTTAACGAATTAACGCTACTAACAAATCCCTAACTTACTTCGCCAGCTCCACATAAATCCCCGCGTCGCTAATCCCTTTTAAAGGATTATCCCTCATATTCTGCTCCACAATTAGCGTGTATTTTCCTTTTCCGGCAAACTTATAATTTTCTTTATAGATCAATTGATACGTAAACAAATTTCCAGAACCGTTTCCTAGCCACTGCCCATCGGGCAGTGCTAGTTGAAACTCTTGGCGAACTGGTACATCTTTTTGATTTGGACCGATAACGTGAAATCTCAGCCAAATGTTCGAGTACCTATAATCTGCAGTATGCCTAAAATTTACATAAATATTGTAAGCCTG
>JBBSTQ010000011.1:0-19583 GCA_038235745.1 Sphingobacteriales bacterium | reverse complement strand
ACATGTCAAACTTACAGCCTCACTATAAACTTTGAATTAAGAAATCATTACCTAATTTAAAAGAAGTTCATTTACGGCATAAACTTAGCTTTTAATCTTTTTGCCATATTTAACCTAAAAAAACTTCACAACTTAGGTTGAGGTTGTGAAGTTTCCATTTTAGTTCCCACCACATTTGCCTTCATCACAACAATACGGTTGTATGTAAAAAGAAGGATCATGTTCATATCAATTTCATGGCAAACTTACCTAATAACCTTATTGGGGATAGTCGCAATTTACTACCTCGGCATTCTGCTACTCTACTACAGAGCAGATTTCATTTCGTTATTCACGGGCAAGGATAATCATCCAAACTCCACAGAGGATTTTCACACCGACTCCATCATGGGAAAAGTTAAACAAGACGAGCGCTATTCAAGTGTTGGTTCCGAAGAACTCCAGTTTCATCACGAAACGGAAACTGAACAAAGTGAAAACCTTTTAATTCCTACCGCACATGAAGACTAAAATAAAATTGCTTTTTAAACGCATTTCTGAAAATAAGGTGCAATCAATTTGTCTTGCACTCCTACTGGTAAGTTATGTAAGCATGGCTCAGGACGGAAACTATCAACGGTTTCGAAAATATCGATAGCATCATTGTTTTCGAGCTTCAACAATTCAGAGCAGCATTCAATTAATCGTTCACCTAAAACAGGATGATTCAAGTAAGCGCTCGCTTCAATCTTATCTTCAATTGCATAAAATTTTGCTATTTCGCTAAATCCTAAGCCACTGACTTGCGGAAAAATGAACCACATCCAATGGTTTATCTTTTTGCCATTTCTAATTTCTTTCAAAGCTGTGTCATAAACGCAATTTTGCGCTTCCAAAAATTTGTTCACGTTACGGGTATAGGTCATTATGCAAAATAATAAATATCGATGAAGAAAATTATTCTTTGCCGATATTGCAATGCGCTTAGTAGAAGTTTATTTTGAGGAATAAACTTCTCTCTTGCTACTTATGCTTCTTTGCAGATTAAATAAATATAATAAGTATTGCTTTAAATCTTTCAAAAATTTAAGACTCAATGTTCATTTTATTTTCTCCGTTTACATCATCTGGCTAACAATTATGGCATTATTTTTATAACTAATTTACATAAGAAAACGTCAGTTCTCCACCCTAATTATTGATTCATGTAAAGTATAAAAGCGATGTTTCTTCATGTTAAAGAACATGTCTGAACCAGAAGGTGTACGTGGTCTTTGGAATAAGGGTTAACTGCCAAGAAGTCAAAATATTACATTTTATTACCTCAATGGTTATTAAAAAGGATCTTTCTTAATGCACTGTTGATTTAACAAATAATAAAACGATATGGAAAACAAGAAAACACCAAAGAACGAAAACGACTCTAGTAATAACAAGGACGAGGAAATCATAGGGTCCGATGCCGACACTTACAAACCTGTGGATGATGAGCGATTTAGAGATATAGGAAAGAAACAAGCTGGAAAAGACAATACGGAGGAGGAAATTAAAGGATCGGATGCTGACACTTACAAACCTGTGGATGACGAGCGGTTTAAAAATATAGGAAAGAAACAACTTGGAGAAGACAATATGGACGAGGAAATCAAAGGGTCTGATGCCGATAAAGTGTAATCGTTTGATTCATTTTATTCATGGTAAATATCCTCCGATAATTTAACCGCTAGGGTTATCCGCCTTGTAAATTATCTTATCAATAATTTTAAAATTAACGATGGCATCCCGTTACAAAAACATCACATGAAAATTGGCATAATTTCCCACTTAAAACACCCAGTTAAACAGCCTTTTGCGGGTGGTCTTGAGGCTTTTACTTTCGAAGTAACGCGTCGTTTACAAGCTAAAGGTCACGAGGTTATTTTATTTGCGAGTGACTCATCAGATCCAGATTTACCACTAACGCCGATCTTATCCGATAAACACTACGACACCAAATCCGGCATCAGAAAGAAAGTAAAGGATATGAGTTCAGAGTATGTAGAAGAACACCATGCTTATCATACGTTAATGTCAAACATTGATGACTACGGTTTAGATATTATCTTTAATAACAGTTTGCATTATGTCCCCATAACTATGGCTAATATCATTGCTACCCCAATGGTTACGGTATTACACACTCCCCCGTTCTACGAAATTGCTATGGCTATTAAAGCGGAACAAAAAAATAATTGTATCAAGTATTACACGGTATCAAAACGAAACGCCGAATCTTGGAAAAGCTCGTTAAAAGCTTGTGGTGTAGTTTATAACGGTATTGATGTTAACCGTTGGATGTTTTATAGTAATAACCAGCAAAAAGGTTATGCGGTTTGGTTTGGCAGAATACATCCCGACAAAGGTTTAGAATATGCCATTAAAGCCTCAAAACTAGCAGGGCTTCCGCTAAAAATAGCAGGAGCAGTTGGCGATAGAAAATATTATACGAACAAAATTGAGCCGTTACTTACCGATAACGTAGAGATGTTGGGACTTTTGAATCATGGTGAATTAAACGAATTAATTGGGAAAGCGCAGGTTTGTTTGGTTACGCCTGTTTGGGAAGAACCCTTTGGACTTGTGGTGGCTGAAGCGATGGCTTGTGGGACTCCTGTTGCCGGTTTTGAAATGGGTGCATTGCCAGAAATTGTTGATAAAAGCGTTGGCTGTTTAGTGCCTTTCGGCGAGATAGAAAAGCTCTGCGAGGCGATGGTCATTGCTAAAAATCTGGACAGAAACGCCGTAAGATACTACTGTGAGCAAAATTTTGATATTGACAAAATGGTTGAGCACTATGAGGAAATTCTAACAAAGCATAGCCTAGGCAAAACCGACGTAAATATAGTGGATACAAGAATATTTTCTTATGATTAAAACACAAAATAGTTTAACACACAAAGATCAAATAGCCAGTTGTTTAAATAATATTGCTAGCATGGCTGATGAAAGTGATTCGGCGGAAATAGCACCATCTAAGGAATTTGAATTGCTTGCAGAAGCTGGACTTTTGAAAATAGTTTTACCTGGGGAGGCGCTTGATTTCAACGAAAATCATACAGTCGATTTATTAATTCTATTAAAGGAAATTGGAAGGGCTAACTTATCTGTGGGAAGAATTTATGAAGGGCATGTGAATGCACTTTACCTAATCCACATATTTGGAACCAACGGTCAAAAAAATAATTGGTACAACCAAGTCAGATTTAAAAATGCGCTATTTGGCGTCTGGAACACACAATCAAACAACGGGGTCACATTTGAAAAACAAAACGGAACGACGTATGTAAACGGAAAAAAAACATTTTGTTCTGGTGCAGCTTTAGTTTCCCATGCATTAATTACAGGTAACATAATTACCGAAGAACGAAATGGCTGGCAGATGATGATACTGGATATGGATAAAATTGGCGACGAAAGAATTGACAAGTCTGCTTGGAAGACATTGGGAATGCGAGCTTCGGGAAGTTTTACTGTAGATTTTACTGGTTATGAGATTTCTGAGGATGAACTATTAGCACAGCCTGGCGAATATTTAAAACAACCCTATTTCAACGGAGGTGCTATTAGATTTGCAGCGGTTCAATTAGGTGGTGCAGAAGCTATCGCAATGGAAACGATAAATTACTTAAAGCTACTTAATCGGACGGATAATGATTTGCAAAATGTTCGAATCTCTAATATGATGACGGCAATTACTGCGGGTAACCTTTGGATTAATAGAGCGGGAGCAAACTATGATAAGTGGGTAAATCAACCAGAAAAGTTTATGGATTTAATCGCATTTGCCAACATGACCCGAACCGCAATAGAAGAAATCGGATTGTTGGTTATGAAAGAAAGTAACCAATGTGTTGGAGCAAGAGGTTTAATGCATCCATTTTCTTTTGAACGCCTCTACAGGGATCTCTCGTTTTATCTTAGACAACCTGCGCCTGATGCTACAAAGCTGGATATCGCATCATACTTTTTTAAAAAATGAGAACAAATCCGTTAAATAAAAAGCTTTTTTTAGAACACGCCTCAGAAATTTCTCACAATGATTTGAACGCGATTAAATCGTGTATTGTTTTAGCCCCACATCCGGATGATGAATCTTTAGGTTGCGGTGGGTTAATTGCAATGTTACGTAATAAGGACGCCGATGTGGTTGTGGTTGTCACTACAGACGGGAGCCAATCCCACCCTAACTCAAAACTTTTCCCACCATATAGGCTTACTTCCATACGGAAATTGGAAGTTGAAAACGCTTTAAAAATTTTGGGTGTGAAAAATACCGAGATCATCTTTCTAGGTGGAAAGGATGCTTCTTTGCCGATGAGCCACCAGCCAGGATTTGACTCCCTATTGGAAAAGCTTACCGTAATTATTGAGCAAAGGAAGCCACAATTAATTTTAGTGCCGTATGAATTAGACCCGCACTGCGATCATAGGGCAACATGGCAATTGTTAAATGAAGCGTTAAAAAACGCTGAACCTACAAAAGTTTGGGAGTACCCTATTTGGCTATATGAACTGGCAGAACAAAATGATATACCCAAATTAGCGCCAAGCGAACTAAAGAAACTCAACATAGAGAATTTTTTAGACGCTAAGAAGAAGGCAATCGCTAGTCATATTTCACAAACAACAAAAATGATTGATGACGACCCAACTGGTTTTATGCTTACTGATGACGTTATTGCGCATTTTACAACCGAATACGAATATTTTATTGACCGACTATGAAAAAAGATACATCTACTTTAAGCCAGCAATACTTTGATAATTTATATACCGCAAACCGTGATCCCTGGGACTTTGAAAAAAGTGAGTATGAAAGAAAAAAGTACGCTAAAACAATTGATAGTTTGCCAAATCAGCATTATTCATCTGGGTTAGAAGTGGGATGTTCCATAGGTGTACTTACCCTTTTGTTAGCTAAAAAGTGCGATCAGTTATTATCTATTGACATAAGTGAACCTGCGCTGATAACCGCAAGAAAAAGACTGATAAATGAATATAATGTTACTATAAAAAAAGCTTCAATACCGGATAGCTTTCCAGCCGGCGCTTATGACCTGGTTGTAATGAGCGAAGTTGGGTACTATTTGAACCTAGCAGATTTAATAGTTGCGAAGCAATTGATAAAAGAGAACATGAAAATTGGTGGCGATTTGATTTTAGTACATTGGACTCATTACGTAGAAGATTATCCATTATCCGGACATCAAGTTCACGAAGTTTTTTTAAACGATAAAGACTTTGAATCTATAAGTGCGTTTAAGACCAAAGATTATCATTTAAATGTGATACGCAAAAATTGAGTTATGGAATACCATTTAGGGTTTTACGTCCACCATCACGGAAGTGGACATATGATGAGATCACTTTCAATTGCAAAAGAGTATAAGTATGAAAATATAACATTCCTTGGCAGTAGATTAAAAGACTACAAGAACATCATTCCGCAACAAATAAACTGCATTGATTTGCCATTGGATATCCCATTAGCAACAGAAAACACTAATAGTAGTGACGAAAGTTGCCTAAATTTTCATTATGCGCCAATTAATGTGATGGGCATACGAGAACGTAATCTTATTCTCACTCAATTTTTCACTAAACATAAACGACTACTGTTTATTGTAGATACATCTGCTGAAGTAGTAGCTTTGGGTAGACTTTGTAGTGTGCCAGTCGTTATTATACAACAACATGGAGACAGAAATGATCTTACACATCAGTTGGCGTATGACAGTGCAGTAAAAGTGATAGCGCCATTTCCTGAAATGTTAAGTCCAAATAGTCCTGATTGGGTAAAGAAGAAAACGTTTTACGCAGGAGGTTTTTCAAAATACAATATCACTGACAGGGAGGAAATTAAAGAACAAGAAATTGGAGTTTTGGTAGGCTCTGGTGGAACTTCAATAGATTTGAATTTTCTACTTTATCTTGCAAATCAACTCCAAAATTACAAAATCAAAGCAATCGGTCATATTTACCTGAACAATAAATGCAAAGACTCATTACCTGCAAACTTGGAACTTTTGGGGCGTTTATCAAACCCTCTTCGTGAGCTAAACAGAAGTTGCGTAGTCATCGGTAATGCGGGTAACAACACTGTAATGGAAGCAGCAACCCTTAACAAGCGGTTTATTTGCATTCCCGAAGATCGTCCATTTAATGAACAATTAAATAAGGCGAAACAAATCAATAAACACTATGGTATTACTTACGTTTTGCCGGAAGATATCTTATCAACCGACTGGACTGCTTTAATCGTAAAAACATTGAGTGCGCCAGTGTTGTGGGGAGATTTAATAAATTCAAATGCAACACAACTCATACGCCAGCAACTTGATGAACTTGCAGAAGATATTTTTTAGCTAACGATTTTTAGTGCTTGCTCAACCTCTTGAAGTTTAGGATCTCTTATGACCGTAATTTCTTTGCCCCAACTTATTAAACCTAAAGATTCAAATTGTATCAACCAGCCCTCCATCGGCCATTTGTTCCAGATACTGTGAAAAAGTTTTGCATTTTTTACAATAGCGCTAAAGTGATTTAATGGCGGTTGGTAACTATCATGGTATTGATGAAATGCAGTAGCGCCTGATTTTTCGATTTGAATGTTTGCATCTCTTGCTCTAAAAGCAAAATCTGTGTCCTCGCCTCCATAACCAGTAAATTCTTCATTAAAACCACCAATTTTATTAAAAACCTTTCGGTTACAAGCAAAGTTTAGTGACCAAAACAGCTCGTATGGTATCGCATCTAAACTGGAACGTATTGCATCTGGCAAACTCATTTCAAACAATCTTTCAAAATCAATATGCTCTGTCGCTGTTTTTGATAAGTAACGTACTACGCCACTATGTAGCTTTTCCTCATCCATATTTTTATAGAGGGCTAATAAACCAATATCTGGGATACAATCTACATCCAAGAAAACTAAATTTTCATATTGTGCATTTTTCGCTCCTAAATTTCTTGCTTTCGCAAGGGGAATTTGTTCTTCACTGTTTAATATAACAGTCTTTACAGGAAAACTAGTTTGAGGTAATGAATACGGTAATTCATTCATAAAAACTATGACCAGCTCGTCAGGCTTTTCATCACCTAACAATATTCCAGTTATAAAATTCTGCAATGCTTTCTCCCTCCCATTCACTAGAGTAATAATTGAAGCACTATCCATTGTTAAGCGGTATTTTTTAAAGCAAATGTTTGTTCAGAGACTTTAAGTTGTGGCTGTCCAAAAAAATAATGGCGTAATAGCCGAATGGCGTCTACAATGGGGATTAAGGGATATCGCTTACGCCATAGCTTGTTGTCTGAGATATGCTGTTCAATTTTTTCCCATAAGGAACCAAAATGTTTACTGTTTTTGTACTCTAGCAATAACCAAGTTTTACTTAGCTGTAGACGGTTAGCAATCTCAGATAAAATTTTACCTATACCCTGCAAATCCCGTGGTTGTTGCCAGGCTTTCTTTAATAAACGCTTTAATTCAAATTTTTCTAGTAACTCTTGTAATGATTCAACCTCAACTTGCATACCGTTTGAATTCATCTTAGCCCAGTGTTGCAATTGTACAGAAAACCCAAAATCAACCCTACCAGCTAATCTAGATGAAGTGTAAACCTTTACGTTTGGGCATAAACGAACTTTAGCATCTACACGATATAATGCTTTTCTAAACTCCTCATCCTCAAGAAACGGAAGTATAGGTAATCGTCCTGCCCTATCATAAGCCTCGCAAGTTACGGCTACACTTGGGCCGTAACACTGAAAATGCCTTGGCCAAGGATCATGCGCACAGGGGTTAATAAAAGCTTCCAGTCTACTAACGTAATGCCGATAAGTAACATTCTGCAGATGGTGTAAACGACTTAACTGTGAAGTTTTTTTAGAAATTATGCGCCCACCAACCACATCAATCCCTTTGTCTATCGCTAAAATAATATTGTAAACCCAACCTGAATCTACTTCACTATCACCATCAGTCGACGCGATGATTCCATCGGGTTTGTTGTTACTCATAAACCTACTGTAGGCTTCGTCCATCAATAGCCTTCTAACTGTGCCAATGTGCGCTACTTCTTCATCAAGATTAATGTCCGCAATATGAAGCTGGAAATTGGGGTGCTTTTTCTGATATTCTAGCGCAATATGGTATGACTTATCCGTAGAATTGTTTACAAGTAAGAGTACTTCGTAAATTCCTTGGGAAATGGGTTTGCTATCTGCATCGTTCTGAAAATACAGTGCCTCTAAAGTATTTGACAGATAGTCTTCTTCATCCTTTACAGGTACAATAACACATAGTCTGGTTTCTGAGCTTTGAATTTCTTTATATAAGGCGGAATTGCTCATAACACAACTATAAATTGCACCATAATTAAACAATGTAACATTTAATAATCTCCTAATTTATTGTAAAATTGACCGTAGTTTGTGATTGGTATAACGCCCTCTCTTTGCTAGAGAGGGCGTAAACTAAGCGCACACCGAGTGCTTGATCACGAATGATATTGATCTCTTAGGTTTTTAACTTGATCATGCGACTCTTTCAACTGTTGTTTTTGATCTAAAATAAAATCTTTTAGATATAGTGGCAATGTCTCATCGGATAGCGCAGTTTTGTAGGCTGTTTGTGCAGCATCCTCACCAAACTCGCAGTTTTCTAAAACGCTTTTTCTATCATGTCCCGTAAAAACTGCTTTTACATCCATCCACGCTCTGTATAGTTTACCACTTGCAGTTGTGTCGTCATCGGTATCAACTCCAAAAACATTAATTTCATTTGAAAGCGCTACTCTGTAGTTCCTACTTTCGTCAATCATCGATGAGAATAAAGATTTCAAATCCTGATCCTCGTCTTTCAAATTCTCAATAGCTTTCTCATAGCCTTCAATCCTGTCGTTGTTGATCTGTACTAAATCATTTAAGATTTCAGCAGTTTTTTCTGTGTTTTCCATAATTCCTATATTTAATTTGGTGGTAGATAAAGTCACAAAATCAATTTCTATTCCAAAATTTACTTAATCATAAAAAACAGCGTTTTAATCCAATTTTTTTATAAATCAATACTCATGTGTAAAACTGATGTACTTTTTTCGCACATATCATACATCTAAAGGAGCACCAGATCAAAACTGGTAGATTGCAATCATCGCTTGATTTATAGCAACATTAAATTGATTTTGTAAGAGAACATTATTTTATTCTTATTACCAACTGATGTGCTTACTTAGCAATCCTGACTGAATTTCTTGAAAATTTTATCGTGATACAGAAACCTAGGCCGACCTATTTTATTTAGTTCTGTGTTTCAGTTTCACGGCAAGAGTTTGTCGAGACGGTCAAAGTTGTCCTCTAACATTTGCTCAATAATTTAGCAAGAGTTTTGAAAAGCAAAAACCAAAATTCACTAACTATTTCTTACTCAATCTTGAAAACCATATTTATGAAAGCAGCGGTTTTTTACAAACCCGGAAGCATCACTTACGATACAATTAAAGCTCCCGAAATTTTAAAACCAACAGATGTTATTTTGAAAGTCACTTCGGGTGCAATGTGTGGGCAGAGTTACACATTCTTAGTGGAGCAGTTCCGCAAGGCGAAGACATGATTATGGGTCATTTGTTTTTAAGTTATCCTCTCTTTGTGTTTTAAGGTGCTATTTTCTGAATCAAGTTTATCGCCCTCTTCCATTTTTGATAAGTTTCTATTGGCTTCGGATAATCAGGAACATCAAACTCCCAAGGAATTAAAGCTTCGATATTGTTTTTGCCAACAAGTTCGGGGATCCACTTTCTTATAAAATCTTGAGCCTTATATTTATTGGATTGATGCACCGGGTTGGTGTACCAAATCTCGAAAGCCTGCATGTGCCAATTCATCCAATTTGAGCTGACATCATAATCTATCAATTTGCTTTCAAAGTAAGCCGCACCCCAAGTCCAGTCTATTTTTAAATCATGCACAAAGTAACTGGCACAATTAACTCTTCCCCTATTACTCATGTATCCGGTTTCATTGAGTTGTCGCATGTGGGCATCTACAAAAGGAATCCCAGTGTTTCCACTACACCATCTTTCAAACTTTATTGGGTCGTTTTCCCACTCGATCTCTTTGTTTTTGTAACCCTTGGAATGAAATATCTCATCTCCGAACCGCATACCTTTAAACGTAAAATAATCTCGCCATACCAACTCAAAAACCAGCCTCCAAGTGCTCTGGTTTTTCTTGATATGTTGTTCGTAATCCTTTACTTTTTCATAGACCTTTCGTAGAGAAATACACCCTAATGCTAGATATGGAGAGAATTTGGAGCTATAATCCATTCCATCTGATTTGTTTCTACTCCATCTGTACCCTGTCAACAACTCAGATTTGAAAGTATAATATTCCAGTCTTTCCAACGCTGCCGTTTCGCCTCCTTTAACAAAAGGGGTTGCGTTATCATATTCTTTTTTGGTAAATCCGTAAATGGTGTAAGACGGAAATTTGTTGCTTTTCGCTTTTTCAAAAGAGTGTAACATGGTGGGCGAGTCGAAAGTTTTTCGAGGTTCAGACTTCTGCCCTGCCGGAATTCTGTAGGCTTTACTCGTCAGTGGAATTTTAGAAATTTCAAAAGGGATGTCATCTTTATGATACAGCGTTTTACCCCAGAAAAAGTGAAAATTAATTTCTGGTGACAATTTTTTTAATTCATCGATCAAAGTCAGCTCTTCGCTCGCATACTCTTCTTCTGCGTATATATCTGTGATTCCAAACTCGTCAACCAGCTTTGGTAAAGTTTCAAGTGCTGAATTTTCTCCGATAATTAAATGAGCATTTAGCTTCTCTAACTTAGCTTGCAAATCAAGAACAGACTGTTCTAAAAACTTAAACCGAACAACGTCTGTTTTACGAAAGCCAAGTTCTAGCTTGGCAAAGTTACTTGCTTCAATACAGTAGCAAAATAACAGATCATCGCATTCAGCTTGGGATCTTGTTAGTGCTTCATTATCATGCAATCGTAAATCATTTTTAAACCAAACTAAACCACGTTTTTTCATCGATAGATATTTAATCTCTATTTACAAAAACAGAACCATGTAACATTCATCGTTAACACGCTCATAGTATTTATCGAAATACTAGTGTTTAATCAACTTTTTATTAAACCCTACAGTATGGATTTCTAAAAATGTTTTAGCTGATTTCCCGATTTGATGGCTTTAAATTTTTTCTCTTTACACTTAATAACGCCATTTTTTTATATTTTGCATTTTAGAGACCAGAAACTATTGAAACGGGGCCTTAACCGAAAAGCCATATGAGTAGGTAAAACTTAAACTTTTCAAACTAATGAATTATTTTTTAGAAGCACTTAAAAAGTACGCCATATTTATGGGCCGAGCAAGACGCAGCGAGTATTGGTATTTTACACTTTTTAGTATAATCATCTCGGTAGTATTAACAGTTATAGGGACGACCGTTAATTTCCCAATGTTACCTAATATCTACTCAATTGCAGTACTTGTTCCATCAATTGCGGTAGGCGTACGAAGAATGCATGACGTTGAAAAAAGTGGTTGGTTTCTTTTAATCCCTCTTTACAATTTATATCTACTTTCAATTAAAGGCACAACCGGTCCAAACGAATATGGCGAAGATCCAAAAGGAGGTGCAGTTTTTGGAGAAAACGATTATGAAAGACCATTAGACGTAACTATCGATAACTAATTTTATACCCTTGATATATTTATGCAACCTTCTTTTTAATACAGAATGGTTGCATTTTTATTTAATACCCTGTCCTTTTAAATACCTAACGAGTTATGATAGCCTGGGATGTGGTTTCCAACGATCAGTGATTGCTTTTTTTAAGAAAACTTTAAAGAAAGTGTGAGTTTGTATCCGGCAACCGTATTTATTTTGATATTGTGTATTATGATTGCCTTAGAAAAGTTTGGATTTACAGCTGAAAAGAAAAAACTCAAAAGGGTAATATTGTATTCAACCGTAATTTTGATCACGGTCTCCTATTTTATAAAATTGGTTAGTTACAGCTTTGCCTAGATTTTTGTAGTATAACTGATGTAATCATTAACTATCGTCTCTAAAAAGCGATATTCATTGATTTCTTTTGGATAAGAAACGTGGAGATAGTCTTTTATGCGAATGGCCAATTTGTAAATCAACAAGCTGTTCTTTGTTCTGCCAAAATTCGCAAAAACATCGTGTATCAAAATCAAATCTTCATCTGTAAGTAAGGAAACCTGCGGGTAAGTAATTTCATAATCTAAGGGGATTTCCTTAAAGGTTAAATCCTTGTATCTGGTAATTGCTTGCGTTTTAATTACTACAGTTCCGGCAACAATATCGCCAAACCGCTGTTTATGGCTTGAAACTGCAACGCTAGTGACCGCTCCTGTCCCAAGCGTTACGCCAAAATCAACAATTCTAAACAACCATCTTAGTATGTATTGGCTAACTGTTGGTCTTTCTCCGTTTAAACTAATCACTTTTATTTTTGACACTTTTTTACCGATGCTTTGTCCGTTAAAAAAAATCTCGCACACCAAATCGTAAAAAACACAAAGTATTAGCCATACGATAGTTGCAATGCCAAAAATCCATGGTGATGATGAGGCATCCGAACGTAATGAACCTACAAAAATCATCATGCAAAGCAAGTAAATTCCAAAAAAAATGCTGTAATCTATTGCTCTAGCTTTCATTCTTGTACCCAAACTGGCAACTAAGTAATCTATTTCTACATTTTGAGAGGTAACTACCTTTACAATCTCCATAAAACAAATATATTGTTTGAACTTATAAATATTCCATTTAAAAATTAATTTATTTTATTATTTTGACAAAAAATTCTAGCCTTGCGGGAAGCACTGTTCATCAAAAAAAATTCAGCAAAATGGAAGCAATATGAAAATATTGACGGCCATGATGTGGATGAACTTGCCGAAAAGTTTATTACCGTTACCGATGATTTAGCTTTTGCGAAAACCTTTTATCCAAACTCAAAAACCACCGCCTATTTAAACAATTTAGCGGCCGGTTTTCATCAGTCCATTTATAAGAACAAGAAAGAAAAAACCGGCAGATTTATCAGTTTCTGGAAAACAGAACTGCCGTTGTTATTTCATCAGTACAGAAAAGAATTATTATTCTCGTTTATATTTTTCGTTACCTTTTTGTTCATCGGAGCTTTATCTGCCAAATATGACGATACGTTTGTCCGATTTATTATGGGTAATGAATATGTAAACATGACCAACGCAAACATTGCAAAAGGCGACCCTTTTGGGGTTTATAAAAGCAAGAACGAGTTCGCCATGTTTTATCAAATTGTAAAAAACAACTTGTATGTAACTGTGGTAAATTATCTCGCTGGTATTTTACTTTCTGTTGGGACTATTTATGTTCTCTTTAAAAACGGGGTAATGCTTGGTGCATTTGAATATTTTTTCTTTAGCAAAGATTTAGGTTTGCAGTCTATCTTAGTGATCTGGATTCACGGAACTTTAGAAATTTCTTCCATCATTATTGCCGGTGGAGCTGGGCTTGTTTTTGGCAATAGCATTATTTTTCCTAAAACTTACACTCGCTTTCTATCTTTTAAAAGAGGAGCAAAGGACGGCATGAAAATAACCGTTGGTGTATTGCCCCTTATCGTAATTGCCGGAGTATTTGAGAGTTTTGTAACACGCCATACCGAAATGCCAACATGGTTAAGTGTGTTTATTTTGGGCACATCGTTCCTGTTTATTTTGGTTTATGTAGTCATATACCCTATCCGTTTATCTAAATCATTAAAAAAATAAATGCAACAAAAAGTTGAACTACAAAAAGTTCGTAGCAATCAGGAAGTAATAGACCACAGTATCCTTTTTTTTAAACAGAATTTGAAACCGTTGTTAAAAGCTTACTATTTTATCTGTGGTTTTTTACTGCTTATCGGCGTTATTCTATCCGGTTTTTTCCAAGTTTATTTTGGTCAGGCTTTTACAAATGGCAGTAACGGTTCTGGTTCATCCTTCTACCTAATTGCACTGATAGAACTGCTTAGCTTATTATTTATTTGCTTAACCACAATGTCTTTTATGGCGCTTTACATTGCAAAAAACAACGAAGCCCCTGACGTAGATGAGGTCTGGAGCTATGTTAAATTTTATTTTTTCAGACTCTCCATAAGTTCGGCTTTACTGTTTATAGGATTATCGATCGCAACTGTATTTTTTGTTATTCCTGGGGTTTACTTATGGCCAATATTTTGTTTAATACCAGTAATTATGATCTTGGATAACACTTCCTTATCGTATGCTTTTAGCCATGCTTTCAAACTAATAAAAAACCATTGGGGTGATTTGTTTGGCGTACTACTTATTTCGTTTTTTTTAATGATAGCCGCCGGTTTTTTGTTGATTATCCCAATCATGATCATCTCTACCATCATCGTTTTTTTGATTGGTGAAAACGAATTTAACATTACCATGATTGCGTTAAACATTGCCTTACATCTAGTTCAGGTTTTATTTATCTTCCCATTCATTGTGCTTTCGCTTTACTATTTTAGCATAACCGAAAAACAAGAAAATGGCGCTTTATTATCTCGGATTGAGATGATCGGGGTGAAAAAAATAAGTGATTTATCAGCATCAGAAGAGGAAGAATATTAGAATGTACAAACTGCTCATTATTATTTCCTTTCTGTGTTGTGCCGAAACGCTGTCGGCAAAAAACTCGGTGGCAACAAAGCCGATAGCTTTAGAAATAAGGAAGGATAGTTCTGTAATCGAGTTAAGGGCTTTTGATAAAAAAGCAATTAAAGCCTATAAAGAAAACCCTGACTTTAACTATTATATACAAGCGGGAAAGCATAACTCAAGCTGGTGGACTAGGTTTTGGGATTGGTTTTGGCGTTGGATCCAAAATCTCATCGGAGAAAAAAAAGAACCTAATTCAATTTCTCCAATTTTAAAGTACTCCTTACTTATTGTCGTGATAGTTGGTTTGGTATGTATTATTGTAAAGCTTTTAGGCGAAGATTTGTCCAATATATTTATTAAAAAGTCAAAGAAACTTCATCTCCCTTTTTCAGAAACTTTAGAAAACATTCATGAAATATCGTTCGACGAAGAAATAGGGAAAGCGTTGCAAAACAACAATTTTAGGTTGGCTGTAAGGTTACTATTTTTAAACACTTTAAAAAACCTAAATGATGCCAAATTAATTGACTGGCAGATAGAAAAAACGAACGCTGCCTATTTAAATGAACTGAAAAGTGAAGACCACAAAGAATATTTTTCGGTGTTAACTCGGCAGTTTGAATATGTTTGGTATGGCGGCTCCTACATCAACAAGCAATCTTTCGAGAACATCAAAACCTTATTTTCCAACTTTAAAATAACGTTGCGATGAAAGATTTAAAAGGATATATTTTTCTTGCCTCTACCCTGCTAATAATTTATTTAGCTGCACAGTATAACAAACCCAAACCAGTCGACTGGTCGCCAACTTTTAGTAATAACGATAAAATTCCGTTTGGTACTTACATTATTTACAATCGTTTAAACGATTTGTTTCCAAGTGTTAAAATTGATAAAAGTACCGCAACAATCAACACGGATTTAAACATTGATTCAACCAAAGGAAACAACTATATTATAATTTGTAATGCGATTGAATTAGACAAATATGACTACAAAAAGCTAACTGATTATATCAAACAAGGCAATAATGTATTTATTGCATCTTCATATTTCGGGACCTTATTGTCCAATAAACTTAAGATTAAAACGCAATCGGAGTTTAGCGGAAACGATTATACCGCCAATGTGGAGTTTGTGAACAAAAAGTTGGTCGGTCAAACTTTTTATGTGGACATGAACTGCACAAAGGGTTATTTTGCCAAGTTTGATACCACAAAAGCGATTGTTGTGGGGCAAAACAGCTTAAAACATGCTAACTTTATACAGTTCAAAATGGGTTCAGGCTCACTTTATTTAAATGCAAACCCGCAACTATTTACAAACTACAGTTTATTACAACCGTCGGGTGCTAAATACGCAGCAACTTCTTTGTCGTTTTTAAACAAGAGCAACCGCGTAATCTGGAATGAGTTTTATAGCAACGGCCCAGCAAAACACGCATCAACCATGCAGGTTTTCTTAAAGTACAAAGAATTAAAATGGACTTTCTATTTAGTGTTTTTTGGCTTGCTAGTTTATGTTTTATACCAAATGAAACGCCGACAGCGCATTATTCCAGTAATTGAACCTGTTAAAAATGCGAGTGTACAATTTGCAACCGTGGTGGGGCAGGTTTATTATGAAAAACACAACAACAAAAATATTGTAGAGAAAAAAATCAGTTACTTTTTAGAGCGTATCCGCAATAAATATCAGTTAAAAACCACAATTCATGATACTGATTTTATGGAATTATTGGCTAAAAAAAGTGGTGTGGAACTTCCATTGATCAGATCAATTTTTCGTCAGATAGAAAAGTCAAACAGCGACCATTTATTTACCGATGACGAACTGATTACTCTAAACTCAAATATTGAACAATTTTATAAAAAAGCTTTTTAATTCATGGAAAACGATTTTTTTGAACAAAGAACGGATCTCAGTAAACTTAACGAGGCGGTAAACCGGATTAAAGAGGCCATCCAACAAGTGATAGTTGGGCAAAGCGAGGCAATTGATTTACTGATTACAGGCATTTTAGCCGACGGACATATCCTGATTGAAGGCGTACCTGGTGTAGCCAAAACGCTAACCGCAAAGTTAATTGCGCAATGTATAAGTGCTAAATTTTCGAGGATTCAGTTTACGCCAGATTTAATGCCTGCCGATGTTTTAGGAACGTCTGTTTTTAACCCAAAAACCGTTGAGTTTGAATTTAAAAAAGGACCAATTTTTGGCAACATCATTTTGATTGATGAAATAAACCGAGCGCCAGCAAAAACGCAGTCGGCCTTGTTTGAGGTAATGGAAGAAAGGCAGATTACCATTGATGGACACAGTTATAAAATGGATCAACCTTTTATTGTGCTGGCAACGCAAAACCCTGTTGAACATGAGGGGACTTACCGTTTGCCAGAAGCGCAATTGGATAGGTTTCTGTTTAAAATCGAGATAAAATATCCTACCCTTGAAGAGGAAATACGCATCATTACCCAGCAACACCAGGAAAAAACAGTCAATCAGTTGGCAGATATAAAACCAGTGCTTTCGCCATCAGAAATTATTGAATTACGGGAACAGGTAAGAGCTTTTTATGTAGAACCTAAATTGGTGGAATTTGTCGCAAAAATCATCCACGAAACCCGAAACAACGGTTCCTTATTTTTAGGTGGTTCGCCACGGGCTTCTTTAGCTATCATCAATAGCGCAAAGGCTTTGGCAGCAACAAAAGGCCGTGACTTTGTAACACCAGAAGATATTATTTGGGTTACGCCGGCCGTACTTCGCCACCGTATTATGCTCACGCCGGATAAAGAAATGGAAGGTGCTACGCCTGATGAAATAGTGGCGCAAATTATTCAGAAAATAGAGATTCCACGCTAAAGATGAAAATGCTTTTCTCTCAGTTTTATGAAAATCTATTTCTTACGAACAGACTGTTTTTAAGCTTAGGGATTATAGCTGTGCTTTTTTTATTGAGTTTTTTTATCCCTTGGCTTGGCGACATTCCGTTAGTACTTTTTTGGACATTTATTTCATTATTATTCATTGACATTTGGTTACTTTACAGGGTTAAAAAAGGTGTTTTTGCAAGAAGAGCTACTGCCGAAAGATTAAGTAATGGCGATGATAACGAGATTGTAATCCATCTCGAAAATTTCTACAATTTCCCAGTTCAGCTAGAGATAATCGATGAGATTCCGCATCAGTTTCAAAAGAGAGATGTTTCTTTTGTTACCTCCATAAAACTAAAGGAACGTAAAAGCATTCAATATAATTTACGACCTACAAAACGTGGCGTCTACGAGTTTGGTTTAGTACGTGTTTATACAAAAACAGCTTTAGGTTTGATTTCTCGGAGATATAACTTCGGGGAAAACGTAAACCTCCCAGTATATCCCTCGTTTTTACAATTACGTAAATACGAAATAATGGCCATTTCTAATCGATTGAGCGAATACGGAGTTAAAAAAATCCGTCGCTTAGGTAGCAGTATGGAGTTTGACCAGATTAAGAACTACGTAGCTGGCGATGATTACAAAAAACTAAATTGGAAAGCATCTGCCCGTACTGGAAACCTAATGGTAAACAGTTATATAGAGGAAAAATCGCAACATGTTTACTGTGTGATCGATAAATCCCGCACCATGAAAATGCCTTTTGATGGATTAAGTCTATTGGATTACGCCATCAATGCAAGTCTTGTTTTATCCAAGGTGGCACTTATAAAAGAAGATAAAGTGGGCTTAATTACCATTTCTGATAAAAGTGGCGCTATTATTTCTGCTGATAAAAAACCTACTCAAATTAGTAAAATTTTAGAAGTTTTATACAAAGAGAAAACACGTTACCTAGAAAGCAACTTGGAGCTGTTGTACAATACCATTCGTAAAACATTGAAGCAAAGAAGTTTGATTGTGTTTTTTACCAACTTTGAAAGTTTAAGCGGTTTAGAACGGCAATTGCCTTATTTAAGGCGGATTGCTAAATTCCATCTTTTAGTTACCGTATTTTTTGAGAACAGCGAACTGAAAGAGCTGAGTGAAAAAAGCGCAACAGATGTGGAAGGCATCTACGTTAAAACCATTGCAGAAAAGTTTGTTTACGAGAAGAAACTGATTGTTAAAGAATTAGCCCGCCATGGAATACAGTCTATTTTAACCTCTCCTCAAAATTTAACCGTAAATACACTCAATAAATACATCGAAATTAAGGCTCGCCAAAACATTTAATTTGTTTTAGATTTATTTTTGAATGATTTTTAAATTAATGTGGGCTTTCGCTAAAAAATTCACTTCTACCTTACCATGAAACGCATTTTAAAAGAGCTTTTAATTCTACTGCACTTAGACTTTACAAAAAACATAAAGTACGATAGACTTACCCGAGCTATATTGAAAAAACACCTTGAAAATAGCGACAACTGCATTGATGTAGGTTGCCATAAAGGGGAAATATTAGATCTTTTCTTGCAATATGCACCAGAAGGCAAACATTACGCTTTTGAACCTATCCCCTATTTGTTTGAGGGGTTAAACACTAAGTATAAAAACCAAGCACAGGTTTTTCCGTATGCTTTATCGAATAATAAAGGAGAATCTACTTTCCAACTTGTAAAAAATGCGCCAGCTTACAGCGGAATTAAAAAGCGCAAGTACGACATCTCTAATCCAGAAATAGAACAGATTACCGTTATTAAGGAAACACTCGATCGGGTTGTCCCTTTAGACCAAAAAATCGACTTTATAAAAATTGATGTTGAAGGCGGCGAGTTTGATGTGATTAAAGGAGCAACTCAGCTTTTAAAACGGTGCAAACCAATTGTTTTATTTGAATTTGGCAAAGGTGCAAGTGACTTTTACGGAACGACTCCGAGTGAACTTT
>JBBSTQ010000010.1:0-19590 GCA_038235745.1 Sphingobacteriales bacterium | reverse complement strand
TTTACTTCCCCATCCATCGTTTGAAAAACCAGCTCCTCTTCCGTTAAAGATTTAATCAAAAAAGGAATCGCTCTTTCTTGCCCACCCGCTAAATCCTCCGTATAACGAATGATTTTATTTTCGAGATGATATTTCCCTTCTGATAAAACCTTTCCGCTCGAAACGATTTTACAAGCGCCATCAGCAAAAAACTCAATATATGGCTTTTGAACAGCGATATCCGCCAAAGGTTTGTCCAGTGATTTATTGGTGTACTCGAAAGAAACATAATTCCAACGCCCAACCAAATTCTCCTGCGTTACCCCAGAAGAACAAGCCGTCATCAGAAGACAGATACAACTAATCAAAAATATCTTCATCATTAAAAATTCAATTACAAGTAGCTAACAACGTTAAGACCAAGACTCTTTCAAACCAAGCATTTAGCTTTAAGCTTTCCGCCTTGAGCCTTCAGCTTCAATTAAGACCCCAACTCAACAATCCTATCAAACTCTTCCACTTTCAACGTCGTCACAGATAACCTTCCTTGGCGCACCAATGAAATATCTTTTAGGCGCTCGTCAGCCTTGATGGTTTCTAACGTAACCGGGTTTTTAAGACTTTCTATCGGAACTAAATCAACTACCACCCAACGATCATCTTCTGTTGTCGGGTCCTGATAAAATTCCTTTACCACTTTGGCTATGCCGACTACGTTTTTCCCTTCGTTACTATGATAAAAAAGCACTAAATCGCCTTCTTTCATATCTTTCATGTTGTTGCGGGCTTGGTAGTTACGAACACCGTCCCAAAAAGTGCGACCGTCTTTATTGAACTCGTCCCAACTGTATTTAAATGGTTCTGATTTTACTAGGAAATATTGCATAATTTATAATGAATGAAGGATTGAATTTTGAATGATAGAATAAATGAATGAGTGATAAAATAATTCTGAAGGATTGGATGAGTAAAGGAAAGATGCTTTGTATTGAGTGATAAAATAATTTTGAATGAGTTTGTTATAATGATTGAAGGATTGAATTTTGAATGATAGAAGAACTAAAACGAGTGATAAAATAATTTTGAAAACTGAATGATTTAAAGCTTTTGAATGAGGTAATGATAGCGTTTTAAATGATTGAATAAGCCTAAGAAATATTAAATTAATGATATAACCTTTAGAGAATGAATGACTAAAATGAACTAACCTGTCCAAAAACTAATCCCTTATGACCAATGACTTCCCGATAGCTATCGGGAGAACTAACCTCTCCACAACACACGCCCTTATGAACCAAATGACTTCCCGATGCTATCGGAGAACTAAAACTTTCCACCAAACAAGTCCTAATGACTAATGAACCAATGACTAAATGAACTAACCTTAGTGAATCACCTTAAATATCAACTCCTTTAATAAATCGCCGGGTTCGGTGTGGCCGGTGCTGTCCACGCCTTTTGATTTTAGATCGTAGTCTCTTAATAAGGAAACCACTTCAAACGTTTTTCCGAGGCTATAGTTTTTCGCTGCCGTTTCATAATCTCTTAAAAAATAAGGATTTACACCCAATTCTCTGGCCGCTTGTGATTTATCCAAAACATAATGGTACTTCAAAATCTTAGTGAAAAATCCGCTCAAATTTCCTAAAATCAACACCAACGGATTTGCTTTAGGATTCGCCTCAAAGTAATTGATAATTTGGTTCGCTTTAAATACATCTCTACGACCTAGCGCATTTTGCAACTCAAAAACATTGTATTCTTTACTAATCCCAATATTATCCTGAACTTCTTTTGTGCCAATCTCCTGACCTTTCGGAACGTTAAGCATCAGTTTTTCCAGCTCGTTGGCAACCTTGCTTAAATCGTTACCCAAATATTCTGCTAACAGCGCAGAAGCTTTTGGGTTGATGTGGTGGCCTTTGCCTTTTATGAAATCCTCAATCCAAGCGGGAACTTTATTGTCATAAATACTCCCCGACTCAAAAATTAGTGCGGTTTTTTCTAAGGCTTTATAAACTTTTCTCCGCTTATCAAACTTGCCGTATTTATGGCAAAGCACCAAAATTGTACTTTTCAAAGGGTTCTCGCAATAAGCTTGAAACTGATCTGCCGCTTTATCAATTTTTAATTCCTGCGCTTCTTTTACCATCACCAGCTGATAATCGCTCATCATGGGGTAACGTTTCGCAGCGTTCAGCACCGTCATCATTTCCGCATCCTTACCGTATAAAATGGTTTGGTTAAAGCCTTTTTCAGCGTCAGAAAGTACATTTTCTTCCAAGCAATCGCTAATTAAATCAATGTAATAGCTTTCATCGCCATGCAACAAATAAATGGGCTTCAGCTTTCGGGCTTTTATGTCTTTGATGATATCTGTCGCTGTCATGTTTCGCTAATTTATAAATATTAGTTTTTAAAATTGAAAATGTTGAAAAATCTGCCCTATTTTAGCCCAATGTTTACACCTGTTGAACTAAACCTACCTCACTACCCTTTTAAATTGCATCAGAAAGATAATGTGGTTTTTATTTTTGATGAGCTACGGAAAAAGGATTTGGTACTTACGCCGGAAGAATGGGTGCGACAGCATTTTGTGAAATATCTCATCATCCAAAAAAAATACCCTAAGACTTTAATCAAACTGGAAGGCGGATTAAAGCTAAATAGACTACAAAAGCGAACGGATATTTTAGTATTCGATAAAAACGGAAAAGCGCAGGTTTTAGTGGAATGTAAAGCAACATCCATTAAAATGACGCAAGATGTTTTTGATCAAGCGGCTCGTTATAATATGATTCATCAAGTTAAATATTTAGTAATCAGTAATGGTTTACAACATTTTTGCTGTGTGATGGATTACGAAAACAACAGCTATCGGTTTTTGGAAGAGTTGCCGGCTTACATCGGATAATAAATTAATCCCTACGTATATATAGGTATAAGACTTTATTTATGGCAATTTATCTTTGGTGGTATAAACCACAAAGAACTCCATCAAAAAACTATTGATTTACGGCCTACTGCTTTTCAGCTTAAACGCCTCTGCTCAGCTTAAAAAACAAATTTTTGAGAAAGAGTTTCCCACCATTAAACTTCCGTATGATACCAAAGGAATGCTTTTCGGTAGCTACAATCCAACTGAACCGTTTAATCATGCTAAGGCTAAATTTGTTAAAGGGGAGATTACCACGCTCTTAAAAAAATACATCAACACTAATCTAATTATCAACGAGCAAGGAAAAAAATATGCGATTGGGCGATTCAACTTTGCGAACAAAAACTACGTTGTGTATTTGGAAGCTTCTGTTGATCTAAAGTTGGTGTTGACGAACTTTTCGTTCTTTCGCTTGATGATAATTACCAGCCCATCAACGCTCAGTCTATAGGAAATTATTCTCAAAAGTTTGAAAAATTCATGGATTCTCAAATTGTCACCGCGGATCATGCTTTCGCATTATTAGCTGATAAAGACGGTAAACTCCAAATTATGCTGACCACTATACATCGCGAAGACAAAATGCCTGTCGATAAACAGCTTGCCTATTCAAAAAATGAGTTAGAAATTTATTTTGACGAAGATGGAAAAACGTATCAAACTTTTAAAGATTAATTATGAAACTATATTAATACCACTTATGCGCACATATTGGTCTAACATTCACCACATAAAAAAATAGATTTGTATCGACGAAGAGCTGGCAGCTTTGATTAACATAGCGTTCCGCTTCGCGGAACATAGACTATGTCCTCTATTTCTTTCTCGAAAACCTATGTCTCTATGTGTTTTAAAAAATTGCGATTAGACTATTTATCAACCATATTTAGTGTAACCTACACTTTCACTTCAATAAATTCAAGTCCTTAAAAAACCCGACAACGTATTCAAAAAAGCTTATTTAGCGAGTTTTGAGACCGGTTGACTTAAAACGAATTCAAAGAAGTGTCTACTTATTAGGTGTTTATGAAAAAAATTGTAACTTTTGAATTCATGTTTCGTAAAAGGAAAAACAACCACGCCTAAAAATTATGAAATTTGACAAAACTATTTACATTAAATGTGATAAATGTTTGCTTTCTAAAAACGCTCTATATGCAATTTTATCTGTTAGTACCGTTTCATTTGGCACAGCATTTTATCTTAATTCAAATCAAATTATCACACAATCTAACGCTTACCTCATCTTTTGCCTATGTTCATTATTTACATTAGTTAGCTTGTTCGGGCTCATTAAACAGAGAACAAAACATTACATTTACATCAATAATGACGAGATCTTTTTTAAACAGAATAAAACCGATGAGGAGGTTTGTTTAAAGTTTGCAGGATTAGATCATTTTGAAACCCGCTTTTCTGAAATTATTTTTAGCACCAAACAACACGAAAAAATTGTTTTGCCGTTAAACAAAATCTCTAACGAACAAAAGCGCTGGGAGATTAAAGAGTTTTTACGGGAACGGGTGACCCAAATTAAAACAAAAGTGATAGTTGCATAAGCTAGACAAACACATTCAAATGCTGAGAGATAAAGGCACAATGCTTAAAGCTAACCTTGGCAATAATACATTATAGTAGCTAAGTGCGAACTTACTTAATTCTAGGTAATAAAAAAGGCCGTCGCAAAATAACGACGGCTCTGTTAAAGTTTAATTCAACACCGCTAAAACTTCAAGTGCTTAACCGTTTTGCCGTTGTTTTTCAATTGCATCAAAGAATCAATTCCAATTTTTAAGTGAGATTCCACATGCTCTATGGAAGTTTTGCTTCCATCGTTTTCCGCAGTCTTCACTCCTTCAGGGATCATCGGTTGGTCAGAAACCAATAGCAAAGCACCAGTCGGGATTTTATTTGCAAAACCAGTCACGAATACGGTAGCCGTTTCCATATCAACAGCCATCGCCCTCAACTCCTTCAAATATTTTTTAAATTCTTTATCATGCTCCCAAACCCTTCGGTTGGTGGTGTAAACAGTTCCCGTCCAATAGTCTCTAGAATGATCTCTAATGGTTGTCGAGATGGCTTTCTGCAAAGCAAAAGCGGGCAATGCCGGCACTTCTGGGTGTAAATAATCGTTAGACGTTCCTTCTCCCCTAATGGCGGCAATCGGCAAAATTAAATCGCCAATCTCATTCTTCTTTTTTAAGCCACCACATTTCCCCAAAAACAAAACTGCTTTGGTTTTAATTGCCGTCAGTAAATCCATCATGGTTGCCGCAAGCGGACTGCCCATACCAAAATTGATAATGGTAATACCGTTTGCCGTAACACTTTGCATCGGCTTATCTAAACCATAAATCGGAGCGTTATCATGCCACTCTGAAAACAGTTGCACATATTTAGAAAAATTAGTCAATAAAATATATTCTCCAAATTCTTCTAACGGTCGGCCTGTGTAGCGTGGCAACCAATTGGCTACAATATCATCTTTAGATTTTAAACCTTTTTTAACCGGGCTAGTAACTTCTTTTTTCGGGGTATTTACTGGTTGCTTTTTAATATCTTTTTCTTCGTTCATATTCAAATAGATTTAGTTTTCACGCTTCAGACAGAAAGCTGTAAGCTTAACGTTTTAGCGTAGAATTCAATATCGTGAATTATTTTCGCATAAAGCAAAAACATTCATTTTGTTACCTAAAATAAAAAATAACACCACTTGGTAAACTAATTTAGCCAAATTAAAAATATCCATTAAAAGTAGAGGTCATAAAAAAGCCTCTCAAAATTCGAGAGGCTTTACATTATGCTACTTTTAATTTTTTAATGTCCGATTTCTCAAACTGTTCCTTGGCGTAAGCTAAATCAATCACAAATTTCTTGACTTTTTGTTTTTGCGAAGGAATTTCAAACATCGCATCAATCATAATGGCTTCACAAATTGAACGTAAACCCCTAGCGCCTAATTTAAATTCCATCGCCTTATCAACAATGAATTCATAAACATCAGGTTTAAATTCTAAAGCAATATCCTCATATTCAAAAAGCTTCTGATATTGTTTAGTCAGCGAATTTTTAGGCTCCGTCAAAATGCTCAACAAAGTTTCGCGATCAAGCGGATCTAAGTGTGTAATTACCGGCACACGACCAATCAGTTCAGGTATCATCCCGAAAGACTTTAAATCTAGCGGCGTAATATATTTGTACAGGTTTTTCAAATCCACATCACCGTCATCTGCCTTCACTTTATAACCTACCGTTTGGGTTCTTAAACGATTCGCAATCTTTTTCTCGATACCGTCAAAAGCTCCTCCACAAATAAACAAAATGTTGTTTGTATTTACCGGAATCATCTTCTGATCCGGATGCTTTCTGCCTCCCTGTGGCGGAACGTTTACAATTGTTCCTTCCAAAATTTTCAGCAAAGCCTGTTGCACACCTTCCCCAGAAACATCACGAGTGATTGACGGGTTATCGCTTTTACGGGCAACCTTATCCACCTCATCAATATAAACAATCCCGCGTTCTGCAGCAGTAACATCATAATCAGCAGCTTGCAACAACCGCGTTAAAATGCTTTCAACATCCTCGCCTACGTAGCCGGCTTCCGTTAAAACAGTCGCATCGCAAATAGAAAACGGAACATTCAATATCTTAGCAATTGTTTTTGCTAGCAAAGTTTTGCCAGTTCCAGTCTCGCCAACCATCATAATGTTAGATTTTTCAATCTCCACCTCATCTTTGGTTATCTTCTGGTTCAGCCTTTTGTAATGGTTGTAAACAGCCACTGCAAGCACTTTTTTAGCACTATCCTGACCAATAACATATTGATCCAAATGCGTTTTTATTTCTAATGGCTTCAACAACGTCAGGACAGAATTCATATTCTTCCCCTTCTTCAGAGTCAATTCTTCGCCTAAAATATCGTTGGCTTGTTGTACACATTTATCACAAATATGTGCATCCAAACCAGCAATCAGCATTAAGCTATCCTGCTTTCCCGCTCCACAAAAAGAACATTTTACGTCTTTTACGCTCTTACTCATCTATTTCTTTTCTTTATTCGGTTCTAAAATCTCATCAACCATGCCATACTCTTTAGCCTCATCAGCTTTCATCCAGTAATCCCTATCAGATGCCTTTTCAACCCATTCGTAAGTCTGGCCAGAATGCTTTGCAATAATGTCATAAAGCTCTTTTTTAAGCTTCAACATCTCACGTAAGTTAATTTCCATGTCAGAAGCCACACCTTGCGCACCTCCAGATGGTTGATGAATCATAATTCTAGCATGGGGCAAAGCCGCTCTTTTACCTTTTGTACCCGCACACATAATCACAGCACCCATAGATGCCGCCATTCCTGTACAAATTGTAGCCACATCTGGCGAAATATATTGCATGGTATCGTAAATACCCATACCCGCATACACAGAACCACCTGGCGAATTAATATAAATTTGGATGTCTCTCTTAGCATCTGCCGACTGTAAAAACAGCAACTGCGCTTGAATGATGTTCGCATTTTGATCATAAATAGCATCACCTAAAAAGATAATCCTGTCCATCATCAATCTCGAAAAAACGTCCATTTGTGCAACATTCAGCTGGCGTTCTTCAATAATATAAGGCGTCATACCGCTCGGTCTTAAAACACCTTCGGTTTGGTTTATGTACTTATCAACGTGTAAACCACCTATTCTATGGTGTTTTACGGCATATTTACGGAATTCGTTTTTATCAATATTCATATCTAGCTTGTTTCTAATTTTACCCTGCTAATGTATTAAAATTTTATCTTTCTTATCAACGTTAATTGTTAACGGTTTGTTTTTTTAAGGTAATGATTTTGGAAAAAGAGAATTTTGAAGGAATGAATTTTGAATGAGTGAGAGAATTATGAATGAATGGATGAGTGAAGGATTGAATGAATGAATGAATTTTGGGTGGATTGGCTTCTCTCTCTATTTTTCGCTCCTTTCTCTTTGATCTTTTAATCTTTACTCTTGCTCTCTGAGTCTTTGTGCTTGGCTCCTCCAGTCTTTGCTCTTTTAATCTTTATTCTTTGCTCTTTCAATCTTTGCTCTTTCAATCTTTGCTCTTTCAATCTTTGCTCTCCCAATCCTTGTTATTCACTCTCAATCAGGGCGTTTCCGCAGAAAAAGCGGTCTGGCTATCTGCTCATACACCACAAGGCATTAGGCACAGGCCGGTATCCGCGGCTATCCCTAACGCAAAAATAGGCTGGTACAAAATGTTTCTGGTTTTGAAATTTCAACAACGTCTTAACCATAATTTTTATGATTAATTTGACTTAATTGTGGCAAGTGATTTAGTTTTCTTACACTAGGCGATCACATTAAATCACAAAAATCACAGTTCAGACTTTAATCCATTTGTCTCAACCATAATTTCTTTGACCCCGTGTGATTTATCAAAAGCAAAACGATCAAGAAGCCACGCTAACGGAATCATAAAAATCATTTAATCACAAAAATCACAGTGCAGACAATTTTCAGTCTAACCACCAAACCCTACTCCCCCATCAACTCAAAACCCCAATTCTTCCCTTTTTCAGTCGCCGGCACACCTTTCCCCATCCAAACTGGCATTGGTGCGCCTTTTAAAAAATGATCAAAAAACTGTTGTTCCCTAATAGAAATGTCTTTTCGGTTTTGGCGCTTCATTAGGTTGTGTTCATCGTCGTTGTAATTTAGCATCCAAACAGGTTTCCCTAATCGGCGTAAAGCAGTAAACATTTCTATTCCTTGGTACCAAGGCACAGCACCATCGCCATCATTGGCCATAATTACAACTGGGGTTTTAACATTTGGCATTCTGAACAGAGGCGAGTTTTCGGTGTACAAATCTGGGCGTTCCCAAATGGTTGCACCAATACGACTTTGCGTTTTTTCGTACTGGAACTGCCTGTTCATACCACTTTGCCAACGAATGCCACCGTAGGCCGAGAACATATTTACCACTGGCGCACCAGCCCAAGCAGCCGCATATTTATTGGTTACGGTAATCAAGTGCGCAACTTGGTATCCGCCCCAACTTTGACCTTGAATCCCAATTTTCGCTCCGTTAACCCATTTATTTTGTTTCAGATCCTCCACAGCCGAATTCACAAATTCTTCTGCAGATTTACCCGGATAACCAATTTCGTAGCTTATATCTGGCGTAAAAACCAAATAACCATTACTTACAAAAAACGAAATATTCAATTTAGATGGCGTTGGCGCTGGGGCTATATAATTAAACAAGTTTTCGGATACTTTTTCGTAAAAATAAACCACCATTGGGTAAGTTTTTTCAGGATCAAAATCTTCTGGCTTATATAAAACACCCGTAGCTCTATACCCTTTTGGGGTTGTCCAATACACCAGTTCTGCCGTTCCCCAGTTGTACTTGCTTTGTTGAGGATTGGTATTGCTTAACTTATTTTCAAATTTAAAGTTTGTACTGGTATAAACGTTTGGGGATTCTTCGTAATTATCTTTTTCGTAAACCATCAGTTTTGCGTTTTCAGCCTTTATTGGTGCGGAGTAACTGTAATTTTCCATAACCAATTTTACAGGATCGCTAATTTTAGAAACCTCTTTGGTAAACCAGCCATTCTGTTTCGTTACATGGTTAAAAGCACTCAATAAGATAGTCCCTTTTGCAGGAATTACTTTCTTTTCTTTATCCAAAGCGGTGTACCGAAAAGTAATCTTGGTTTTTCGTCCGAAAGCGTTGGTCAGGTTTTTACCGATTCCTGTTTCGGGATTAAAGCTCCAAACATCGTATTTGTCATAAATCAAAACCTGCTTTTCATCGTCAGTGAACCCTGCAATACCATAAGCTTCGGCATCATTTGGCACATCGTTTTCATCGTCACTAAAATTATTGTCACTTTCTTGCATCAACTTTACCTTTCTATTGGTTAACGTACTGTACGTGAACCAATTTTGCGCTTTTTCATCGTACCAAATAATGTAGTTTCCTTTCGGCGAAAGCTGGTAGTCTGTTTTTGTGGCAACGTTAATCAGTGACTTTTCTCCAGTTTTTAGGTTAATTACATACGCTGTTTTCAAAGTGCCACCCTCCCATTGTGATGCAACCCTGTTCCCGTTATCCGAAGAGGCCAACGCAAAATCCTCATTGCCGTCCTCTGGTAAATCAATACTATCTAATTCATCGCTACCGAGCTGTAAAAACCTATCGGACTTTAAATCTACCATCGCCAAAAAGCTTTCTTTTAGCTTTTTACTCAAGTTTGCCAATTGCATAGGTTGCAAATAGTCATCTTGGTAGTTCCATATATCAACCTTAGCGACTTCAAAATCCACAATGGTGGTGTCCTTCGCTGTTGCAATTGGCGCAGTTCCAAAGAAAATACGTTCTCCATTTTTGCTAAAAAACAGTTTCTTGTTCTCACTGATGTGATAATTAAGCGGAATGCCTGAGGTGTTTCTGGAAGCCAAAATTACCGCCGAATCTGTCTTGAAATCGTAGAAGTATAAATCGAAAGGTTTCACTAAAGCTTTTTCTTCACTTTTGTTTCCGGTAAAAGCAAGTTGTTTTGCTACTTCATCAAAAGCAAAGTTTTTATACAAACCTTTTCCTTCTGTCATTAGCTTGATTGTTCTGTCCGAGACATTAAAAAGGTAAACACCTGCCTTAACGCTAGAATCCTTTTTAACATTAGAATAGCTGTAAACTAAGTACTGCCCGTTTTTACTCAGTAAATACTCATTTACACCCTTAAATTTAACAGAATCTCCTGATGCTAAATACCTTAATACCAACAAATTTCCTTCTTTGACAGCTGTTGATTTCTCCTGAGCATCATCAGCTAAAAGAATATCTTTAACCTCTGAAATCTTATTTTTAATTTCAACTGAATCCTTTTTTTCTTTTTCTAAAAGATAAACCAACACATTGCTAGCCTTTTCAGGCAAAGCAAATGATTTCACATTTGGCACTTTTTCTAAACACTGGTTCTTAAGATTCAAAATCCCCAAAGAATCCTTGGGCATTTCGTCGGCCTTCTTCTTTTTGATTTTAGCTTGCCTAGTTTCTGCAAATCTTGCGTTGATCGAAAACACAAAAAAAGCCTCATCACTGGTAAACGAAAAGTTTTGAGCGTTGGGATAAGTAAAAGCAGTTGAACCTGTTATTGAATTTTTGACAACCAACGTAGTGTCGCCCGCTTGTGGCGCAACCAAATAGCCAATCCATTTAGCGTTATTGCTTATTTTCTTAGTCGATATGCTATCCCACGAATCATACACACCGTGGTCTAAAGATTTTTTTTGTGCGAAACAGGAAAGTGTGAACAGTGTAAATAAGCCGAAAAAGAATAATTTAGGCAATATAAAATATTTATTAAAGTCCATTTATTTTTATGATTATGTTGGAGAAAGTTATGCACTACAACGCAATTCAAATATTTTAAATTTAGCGCATTACCTATTAAAACAAGTGTACATAACTGTAACATTTGTAGCGCAAGAATTCAATGGCTCTCAAAATCAATATTATATCTTTTGTTCGTTATATGTAACTAATTAAATTATATTTGAAAATCATAATAAAATAGACCTTTTGGTAAATTTTTAATACAGAATGAATCAAATTATAAGCAATTTCGAACAATTTGAAGCCGTTATAGGTTTAGAAGTTCACGTTCAACTATCCACAGCATCTAAGGCATTTTGTTCAGATTCAGCCACTTTTGGCAATTTACCCAACCAAAATATCAGTCCGGTTTCTTTGGGCTTGCCAGGTGCTTTGCCCTTGACCAATGAAAAAACGGTAAAGTATGCAACCAAATTAGGGTTGGCTATTGATAGTACAATCAATCAATATAATTTTTTTGATCGTAAAAATTATTTTTACGCAGATTTACCAAAGGGCTACCAGATTACGCAGGATAACGAGCCTATTTGTAAAGGCGGTAAACTTAAGATAAGGTTAGAGGACGGTACAGAAAAAGATATTATCATGAACCGCATCCACATGGAAGAGGATGCTGGTAAAAGCAATCATGATATTGATAAAGATTATTCTTACATCGATTTAAACCGAGCTGGCGTGGCTTTATTGGAGGTAGTTACTGAACCAATGATTAGTTCTGGCGATGAAGCAGCTGCTTACTTGACAGAACTACGCAAACTTGTGCGCTACTTGGATATCTGTGACGGTAACATGGAAGAAGGTTCCATGCGTTGCGATGCCAATGTTTCCATCCGTTTAAAAGGTGATACCACATTAGGCAACCGTTGCGAGGTTAAAAATCTAAATTCTATAAAAAACGTTCAGCGAGCAATTGAACACGAGATTGTACGCCAAATAAAACTGGTTAATAAAGGGGAAAAAATTGACCAAAACACTTTGAATTTTGACGCCGTAACGGGCAAAACTACCCCCCTGCGTTCAAAAGAAATGGCTAACGATTACCGTTATTTCCCCGAGCCAGATTTATTGCCAATGGTAATTTCTGATGAATTTTTAGCATCAATAAAAGCAGAAATGCCCGCTTTGCCAGAAGAATTATATCAGCAATTCACAAAAGAAATGGGATTGCCTGCCTATGATGCATTGGTGCTCACGTCAGAAAAAGCAATGGCTGATTATTTTTTAGCGGTCACTAAGCACACCGAAAATTACAAGATGGCTTCCAATTGGGTAATGGGAACATTAAAATCGTATTTGAACGAAAAACAACAAAGCTTTAAAGATTTAAATATTCCAGCTTCAGAAATTGCAACGATTATCACTTTAGTTGAGCAGAAAGAAATCAATAACAACCAGGCTAAAAACAAATTATTTACAGCCTTGGCAAATAAACCAGATTCAAAAGTTTCCGATTTAATGGAAGAACTTAATTTGGTGCATAAGAAATGTGACAATGAATTAGACGGTTTTATCACCGCAGCGTTAGAAAAATTCCCCGCCAAAGTGAGCGAATACCATAACGGCAAAAAAGGAGTTATAGGCTTGTTTATGGGCGAAGTGATGAAATTGTCTCACGGCAAATTAGACCCCAAACAAGCGAATAAGTTAATTATTGAAAAATTAGAAAATAGTAAATGAAGAAGCAGTTTATTTTAGGGTTGTTTGGAATAGCGCTATTCGCAATTTCATGTTCAAACAAAACAGAGTTTAGTATTAATGGAGAGTTTACAAATATTGGCGACGCAAAAAAAGTGTATTTGCTTGAGTTAGATACTTTTGGTCAGATGATGCCGATTGATTCTACCTTTTTAAATGAAGACAAAGAATTTACGTTAAAGTCTAAAAGTGCAAACCCAGAGTTTTATCAGGTAGCGGTTGGCCAGCGAGCGTTTTTTGTCATCGCAGAAAATGGAGATGATATTAAATTGAAAGCTGACTTGATGCACCCGAGCGGAAACTACGAGCTTTCAGGGTCTGAAGAAGCTGATAAGATTACAGAATACAACAAGATAACAGCGGATTACAGCCAGAAGAACGGTGCACTTGCAGAGCAATATAGTAAAATGATTACCGCCAATCAGGAAAACAAAGACCAGATTATTTCGGAATACAATGCAAAATCACAAGTGATCTCGAAGCCATTTTTGGAACAGTCGATGAATTTCATAGACAAAAACAAAAAATCTTTAACCGCGTTTTTTGCAGCGAATATTATGATGGGCATGCCTCATGATGACTATGAATCGAAACTGATTGCTTACAGCAAAGAGGCGAAAACGGAGTTTCCAAACAACAAGGCCATCGGTTCTTTTGCGCAGCAGATGGAAATTGCTCAAAAGGTAGCTATCGGCGCACAAGCTCCTCCTTTTAACGCACAAAACACAGACGGCAAGCTTATTGACTTGGCAGATTTCAAAGGCAAATACGTATTGGTAGATTTTTGGGCTTCGTGGTGCGCACCATGTCGTCAAGAAAACCCGAATTTGGTAGCAACTTACCAACGCTTTAAAAACAAAAACTTTACCGTTTTAGGTTTCTCTTTAGATGATAGTGAAGACGCTTGGAAAAAAGCAATTGTTGCTGATAAGTTGGATTGGGCACAGGTATCTGAACTGAAACAATGGGATTCGCCAACTGCATTATTGTATAATGTAAGTGCAATTCCCGCTTCATTTTTAATAGATCCAACTGGGAAAATCATCGCAAAAAACTTAAGAGGCGATCAATTGAACCAGTTTTTAGAGAAAACACTTTAAAACAAAAAGGCTTTTTTTGTAAATCTATTGTAGACAATACGTTAAATTAACGTAAAACTTAACAATCTGTTAATATTAACTTAACCAAATCGGTAACTAAACGAAGTAATTTCGTAACAAATAGATTTTATGACAAGTAGTAAACCAAAAATTCTGATTGTTGATGATGAACCGGATATTCTAGAGCTGATAGAATACAATCTGAAAAAAGAAGGTTATAACGTTTTCACTGCTTGCAACGGTAAAGAAGCTGTAGAGGAAGCTCGCAAGTGCCTACCAGACTTGATTATTTTGGATATTATGATGCCTAAGATGGATGGCATTGAAGCTTGCCGTGTTTTAAGGGCAATGCCTGAATTTAAAAACACTTTTATGGTTTTTTTAACCGCCCGAAGTGAAGAGTATTCAGAAATTGCTGGTTTTAATGTAGGCGCCGATGATTATATAGCAAAGCCTATCAAACCCAGAGCTTTAATCAGTAGAATTAACGCCATATTAAGACGTAATTCTCAGGCTGACGAACTTGTAGAAAACAAAGTAGAGATAGCCGATTTAGTGATTGATAGAGATGCTTTTTTGGTGTTTCAAAGTGGCGAGAAAGTAGTTTTAGCGAAAAAAGAATTTGAACTCCTTTATTTACTAGCATCAAAACCTGGTAAAGTTTACACTCGTGAAGCCATTTTAACCGCAATTTGGGAAGATTCTGTAGTGGTTACCAACCGAACCATCGACGTACACATCAGAAAATTAAGAGAAAAATTAGGCGATGCTTATGTAACCACGGTCAAAGGTGTAGGTTACAAGTTTGAAACTGTATAATTTATAGAGGACGTTCCCTTCTCAAAAAAGAAATTACAACCCCAATCGACTAATATTTCGAAATTAGTTGACTGGGGTTTCTTATTTTACAGAAAAACCCCGATTCTGGGCAAATAAATGACAAAACATCAATTTATGTTTTAAACAAATCCGTACTTTTGTAGTATGATTGAACTTCCTGTTATTCCGGCAAATCAAGCACAACGAAAACCAGACTGGTTGCGGGTAAAACTGCCCATTGGCAAAGAATACGCTCATGTTAGAAGCTTGGTGGACGAACATAAACTCCACACCATCTGCGAGAGCGGAAACTGCCCAAACATGGGCGAATGTTGGGGCGCTGGAACTGCTACTTTCATGATTTTAGGAAATATCTGTACCCGATCCTGTTCATTTTGTGCCGTTACAACAGGCAGGCCGTTAGCGGTTGACTTAGATGAACCAAACCGGGTTGCCAATTCCATAAAATTGATGAACGTAAAACATGCGGTAATTACTTCCGTAGACCGGGATGATTTAAAAGATGGCGGTTCAATAATTTGGGCAGAAACCATCAGAGCGATCCGTCAAGAGAGTCCGCAAACTACTATGGAAACTTTAATTCCTGATTTTAAAGGTGTTTGGGATAATTTATACCGTGTTTGCGAAGAAAAGCCAGAAGTAGTTTCGCATAATATTGAAACAGTTAGAAGGTTAACAAAGGAGGTGCGTGTACAAGCTAAATACGATCGTAGTATGGAATGTTTACAGCGAATTTCTGAGTTTGGCTTGCGTACAAAGTCGGGTATTATGTTGGGTTTAGGAGAAACTGAAGCAGACGTTTTAGAGACCATGCAAGATTTACAAACGGCTGGTGTTCATGTGCTAACCATAGGTCAGTATTTGCAACCCTCAAAAAATCACCACCCTGTTATTGATTGGATACACCCAGATCAGTTTGCATTCTATAAAGAAAAAGGAAGAGAAATGGGATTTAAATACGTGGAAAGTGGACCTTTGGTACGGTCTTCGTACCATGCTGAGAAACACCTATTTGATTTTTAATAAATCCTCTTTATATTACACCAATTGTGATAAAAACTAACAAAATTTTCTTAGAAGAACCCGAGCTTGTTATTGCACTTAAACAACAACAAAAAATCGGGGCAGATGCCCTTTACGATATGTACTCGGGCTCTTTGATGGGAATCATACAACGTGTGATAGCCGATCGTGAAATTGCCGAAGACGTTTTGCAAGAAGGCTTGGTTAAAATATGGAACTCGATACAACAGTACGACCCATCTAAAGGCCGACTTTTTACATGGATGGTTAACGTTGTACGTAACTTATCTATAGACAAAGTTAGATCTAAGGATTATAGGAACCATTCTAAAAACCAAGACCTAGAAAATCACGTTAATTCAATTGACATTCGTAGAAACACTGAATACAAACCAGAGTTGATGGGTGTCAAGGATTTACTACAGAAATTGAAACCCGAGCAAAAAATCATTGTAGAATTGATTTACTTTCAAGGTTATACGCATGTAGAAGTGGCAGATGAATTAGCGATGCCTTTGGGCACCGTAAAAACGAGATTGAGAATGGGTATTATAGAACTGAGAAAATATTTCAAATAGGTGGAAAACGTTAGAACATATATCGAATCGGGCATTTTAGAACTATACGTTCTAGGGGATCTTGGTGCTGAAGAAAGAGCAGCAGTTGAGGCGATGTCTAGGGCTCATCCTGAGGTAAAAACCGAATTGGAGGAGATTGAAACAAGTATGGCTAGTTTGGCAATGGACTTTGCTATCGAGCCGTCTAAAAGGGTTAGAGATAATTTCTTTAATCAGATTAATTTTGCTGATGAAGAAATCATCGATACACCAGTGGTTGAAGCAAATCACACTGATGCCAAAGTGGTTCCTTTAAAAAATGGCATGCCAAATTTTTACAAATACTCATTTGCTGCTTGTTTAGCGTTATTGGTGGTCAGTATTGTTGCCATTGTTAACCTTTCTAGCAAATTGAAAGAAAGTGAGCAACAAATTGCTGTTTTGCAAACCAGCAACCAAACCTTCTCTAATCAGGTTAATTATTTGGATGAGAAAGTGGGGGCAAGTAATCGTTCGCTTAAAATGCTAACCAATCCTGATGTAAAATTGGTAACGCTGAAAGGCACAGATAATTCGCCAAATTCTAATATTATGGTTGCCTTTAATCAAAAGGAAGAGAAGGTTATGCTAGACTTTACAAGCATGAATATCCCGAAAAACGATGAATCGCATCAATACCAACTTTGGGCTTTGGTTGACGGCAAGCCGGTTGATTTGGGAGTGTTTGATACAGAAGATGGCGGAATTGGCTTAAAGGATATGAAACCGATTGGAGTTGCACAAACTTTTGCAGTAACGTTAGAACCAAGAGGTGGCAGTGTTAATCCAACGTTAGAAAAGTTGATGGTCATCGGAAACATTTAAGTTTTAAAATATCGTATAGGTGAATCCAAAAACTCTGAAACAGTTTTTGGATTTTTTATTTGCCTATTTTTGGGTTTTAAATCTTTTAAAAACTTGATTATCCCCGTAAGCTTGTTATATTTGCGATATATATAATATCTCTTCGTAGAAATTAAAAAAGACATGAAATTAATTTTGAAACCAACACATCATTTACATCATCGCTAAGGCGATGTTATATCTTGTATGTTTTGTACGTCAAAACTATTTTATTCTATTCTTTAGTCTTTTTATTAATACCCAAAAATCTTGAAAACTTTAAAAATTGCTATCCAGAAGTCTGGCAGATTAAATGAAAAATCTGTAGAACTATTAAAAAACTGCGGACTTTCTTTTGAAAACTATAAAAGCTCTTTAATTACCAAAGTATCAAATTTCCCTTTAGAAATTCTTTTTTTAAGAGATGACGATATTCCTGAGTATGTGGAAGACGGCATTGCAGACCTAGGAATTGTAGGGGAAAACGGAATTGCTGAGGCGAATGTGGACGTTTCATATTTACAACGTTTGGGTTTTGGGAAATGTAAATTGAAATTAGCCGTTCCAAATCAAAGTGACATCAATACAGTTGCGGATTTAAACGGAAAATCAATCGCGACCTCCTACCCTGTTATTTTACAAAAATTTTTAGATAAAGAAGGCGTAAAATCAGAAATTAAAACAATCTCTGGTTCTGTAGAAATTTCTCCGGGTTTGGGCTTAGCTGATGCTATTTTTGACATCGTTTCAACTGGCGGTACTTTGCGTAGTAACGGGTTAAAGCCTTTTGCAGATGTAATGTCATCGGAAGCGATTTTGATTGGTCGTAAAGGGATAGAAAGCGATGCTTTAATTTCAGAACTTTTGCAACGCATACAGTCTGTAATGCGAGCGAAAGAAACTAAATATGTGGTTTTAAACTTAGAAAAGTCAAACTTAGATAAAGTATTAGCTTTACTGCCGGGTGTTAAAAGTCCCTCTGTTTTACCTTTGGCAGAAGAAGGCTGGGTTGCAGTGCACACGGTAATTCCAGAAATTGACTTTTGGAACCACATTAACGAGTTAAAAACCGCAGGCGCCCAAGGAATTGTAGTAATGCCGATTGAGAAGATTATTCTGTAGCGAGATGTATCAAGATTTCAGTATCAAGTATCAAGATGCATATACTGCGTCTCAGACTTAAAGTTAATATAATGGAAAGCCCCAAAGAAAACAACAACGCAAGTCAAAAGTCCTTCTCTCCCGATAGGTATCAGGACAGAGAAGGGTTTAGGATGAGGCACTACACACTATCAGATCTTTCTCGTTCGGATATTGCTCAACTAACAACTCGCAATGCTGACTCTGGAAATGAAGTGAGAGGCAAAGTTGAGCAAATCATCAATGAAGTAAAAAAAAATGGCGATATAGCTTTAAAAGCATTTGCTTTGCAATTTGATAAAGTTGAATTGCCTAGCTTATTTATAGAGAAAGAAGAAATTGAAACTTTAGCTGAAGGAATTTCTGTTGATGTAAAGCAAGCCATTAACGTTGCCTATAATAATATTAAAAAGTTCCACGAAACACAGATTTCAAATGAGGAAAAGGTAGAAACCACCGCGGGCGTTACTTGCTGGCGAGAAGTTAGAGCAATTGAACGAGTGGGATTGTACATACCCGGCGGAACGGCGGTTTTACCAAGTACGTTTTTAATGTTGGGTGTTCCGGCTAAAATTGCTGGTTGTAACGAAATTGTAGTTTGTTCGCCTCCGCAAAAAACAGGAACGATTAACGGGTATATCGCTTACGTTGCACAACTCTTAGGAATAGAAAAAGTTTATTTGGCGGGTGGTGCACAAGCGGTTGCTGCAATGGCTTACGGAACAGAAAGCGTCCCTAAAGTGGATAAAATTTTCGGTCCCGGAAATCAGTTTGTTACCATGGCAAAAACCTTGGTTCAATCTACCACCAACACAGCAATTGATATGCCTGCCGGACCATCAGAAGTTTTAATAATTGCAGATGAAACCGCAAACCCAATCTTCGTTGCTGCGGATTTATTGGCGCAGTGCGAACATGGCGTTGATAGTCAAGGAGTTTTGATAAGTAATTCTGAGTTAATTATTCAACAAACATTAATTGAAGTAGAAAAACAGTTAGACCTTTTGCCTCGCAAAGAAATAGCAACCAAAGCAAT
>JBBSTQ010000009.1:0-19651 GCA_038235745.1 Sphingobacteriales bacterium | reverse complement strand
CCTAAACTGTCGAATTTATTTACGGTGTGGATATAGAAATCAATATATTTTAGTTGTTCCGTTAGCGTAGAATCTGTTTTATCGAAAGTCGGGAAACCCCATTCTCCAATGAAAATTGGAGCCTTTTGCAAATCGGCTTCTTTACTGAAACGTTTCATGTTTGCATCTATTTGTTCCTTTTTTGTTTCATAAATGTGTGGCGAAAAAACCACATTTTTACGGTTTACCGCAGTTTTTAACTCGGCATATTGGCTGTGGTCTTCATGGTCGCCTTTATTCATGAAAATATCCTGAATCAAGAATTGCTTTGTAGCATTTATCTTTACCGCTTCATCAATCAAATAACCATAAAATGGAACCAAATATTTGTTTGACATGTCTTGGTAAGCAATGTCCCAATCTTCTTTTCTGGGTTCGTTAACCAAGTCGTAACCTGTTACGTAAGATTCTTTATCGAACTTTTTCCAAACTTTTTCCCATGCTTTTACATAGTTTTTTTGTTCTTGATTTTTGTTCAATAAAAGTTTTTCCCAGCTAAAATTGTCCATTCCGTAAAGGGTCATTTTAAAGACCGACTTTATACCACTTTGCTTACCTAAATTCACTAGTGAATCCACTTTTGTAAGATAATTTGAGGCGATACTTTCATCAGTAGCTGGTTTTAACTTCCCCATTTCTAAGCGGATGACTTGGTAATTGGCGCCCATCCTTACCATTCTTTGGTAATCATCTGACGTGTAAAAAACTTCTCCGCCACCATCGTTTGTGGTAACCACAAAACCACGGGCAATCTCATGTCTGCCTTGTTCATCTCGTAGCCCATATTTAATTTGGGCAGACAAGGGTTTCATCAGAACCAAGACAACTGCAATAAGTATTAGATTTTTCATATTGATTTTAAACATTTTTCTTTATTGTTTAATTATTTTGAAACACACTTTACTTTTTTAAAACTACGTTTACACTAGGCACAATTACAACTGGCCCTAATAAACCTGAAGACTCTAGTGGACTGTTCTTTCTATAAAATGGAGCTGTTGTAAAGGTAGTCCGTAGCCCTGCTGGCATTGGTTCGTTATTGGTGTACCATTCAGGCATATTACCTTCCGGAGTGCGACCTTCTAATTCATAGCCACCATCTTGTTTTGGATATCTTTCATCGCCAATTAATCGGTTAGACCATTGATTAGTCAACTGAATTTCTAGTTTGTTTTCTCCAGCTTTAAAATATTTTGTAATGTCAGTGGTAAATGGTGGAATCCATAAAACTCCTAAATCATTGCCGTTCAACTTTACCTGCGCCACAATGCTTACATCGCCCAAATCCAACAGGTAAGAATTCTCTTTTTTGATAAAATCCGCTGGGATATTGATGGTTTTGTAATAGGTCGCCGTTCCAGAATAGTATTTGATGCTATCTTTTGGGTAATCTTTCCAATCAATCAAAGTTTTAAATTTTTCAGTGCCACCGTAACCTTGCGCTATATTAAATTTGACATCCCAAGCGCCATCAACTTTAAAAGGTTTTGCTAAATCAGACACATTAAAACTCCACAACTTACTATCCGTTAATTGCACATTATAATTACCCTTTTGTTTAACATTTGCATTTAACTGATTGTCGTCCAATTTTGAAAACTCAATATCGCGATAATCCTTTTCGGGCTTTACCGTAACCATTTTGTTTACAGTCGGTTTAAAAACGATAAAAAATGATTGTTGTGGTAATACGTTTACAGACAAATAGGTATTGCCATTTTCTTGTTGGTATTGTGCTAATTTTTGAGTGCTACCGTCCATTGGGTTCCATAACTCTGGCGTTTTACCATCCACGGCGAATTGTATTTTGAAGGTTTGCGCTAATGAATCTGGGTTGTAACTGAAATAAATATCGTTATCCCCCACTTTTCGGTGCATAAAATCATTATTCTCCTTACCTGCAATCAAAAAATCTGGACGGATATTAACTTTTGGGAATATACTACTCCAATTATAACCGCTATAAGTTTTACTGCTTCCCCATATTGTCGATACCAACTGATTAAACTCGCTCAACTGCTCTTTAGTAGATGAATAACCTATTATCGTAGTAGGCTTATCGCCGATAATTATCGCTCCTTTTTTAGAAAGTTGTGCAATGCTTCTCAAGGTTTTAAGTTTTATTCTATCAGAATTTTTTAATACTAACGCTTTGTAGCTTGTTCCTTCTGGAAGAACAAGTTGATTGTTTTTTACGTCTAATCTGTTGGTGATTACATCGCTGTTAACGTTATCAAAGTTTATTCCGTTAGGGATGGTTGGTTTTAGCGTTTGCTTACTAAAAGCACCATTAGGCGATTCGTCTCCAACAAACACTAACAAATCTGAATGAGGATTTCCTTCTCTCAATAAATACGCCCCTCTAGCGATGTAGGTAAACCAAGCAGCGCCTGCGTTGTACCACCAAGTTTGGGTTCTATCCATGTGGAAACCCCATCTGTTCATGGTCATACCTGGTTCTACATGCGTATTTGCCTGATGTGCAAAACGATGGAACATAAATTCATTTATTCCTAATGCCCAAGCCTTGTCGCCTGTTAGTTTTGCCATAGCAGGACTACCTTTCCAGTTGATTTGCGGCGTAGTGGTAAAAGATTCTGCCGAGATTACTTTTTTGCCGTAAATATGTGCTGCAGAGATTGGCGAAGCAACCTGATCAATTTCACGGTTCATCCAAAATTCGCCCATAGGCATATCCGCTTTCTTACCAACATCCAAGTCATTTAAAGGTCCAAAGCCGTAGTTTTCGATGTAAGTTTTTAACCCATCTTTATGGCATAATTCCTGAAAATAGCCAAAGTAATTCTCAGTCATTAAGTTGCTGACTAAATCTCTTGAATCACTTAAAACCGCATCAGATGCAGTAGCACTTTCTACAAATTTACCCGCATATAAAGGCATAAAAGCCAGCAAATCGTAACCAAATTCCTTCTTGAACAAAGTATCTAACCCATTTGTCCAGTTTTGCCCACCCATTTCGTAACTGTCAATTTCAATATACTGTAAAGCATTGGGAGAAACCGGACGTGAAGCATCGACAACTTTTTTGATAAAATGATCGTAATGGTTTTTAAACGCAACTCTGCTTAACTTATCGACTTCTAAACCTCTACCTTCTTTAGATGCAGGCTGATTCATAGCGCTAGTAGAAGTTTGACCAAACCGCATAATCGTCCAGTTTCCGGCAGGTAAACTTCCTTTAAAGTTACCTGCTTTATCCACATACTTAGAAATGTTGATGATGCTATTCTTGTTGATGATCATATCAGCAGTCGGTGTGCCAATTGGATCAAGATTTTGTTGTTCGATACGAGACATTGACGTTCTGCCGTAAATATCCACCACTCTATAAACCGTAGATAAACTGGCTTCTTTTAAAGTAATCTCATTATTAAAAACCAGTTTGTAAAAAGTAAAATTTTGGGGTGCGAAGCTAGAAGTCAAAATCCTTTCGACTTTGCCTGTTCTCTGTTCGTTTAACTTTGTGATGGATTTAAAATCTTTACCATTGTTAGAACCAAATAGTTCGGCTTTGATGCTGCCCTCATTATAGATACAGTTTACTGAGCTAATGGGCTGTGCTTTTGGGTACTCATAAAGTAACCAAGGTGTTTGTGCTCCTGACTTTTTGATTTTCGAGCCTCTGTCATTTTTTCCGTCCGTAAGTATTTCTACATTGGTTGAAGCATCAGAACTTGTAATTTTGGCAACTGTTTGATCCAGTAAATCAGCGTTCAACGATGGGTAAGCAATAGTGACAATGTCTTTGTAATAACGCTCTCTTGTTGTTGGTTGCGGAATTTTTAAAGATAAATTAGCACCTCCTTTGGTAACCAATTCTGTAAATACCACCGCTTTCATCGACTGGTCGGCGGTTACCCATGGACCGCCGGTAGCCGACCATCCATCCGCATTATGAAAGCCAAATGATAAACCTAAACGCTCAGCCTCACTAGCCGCATGCTTCATAATATCAATATGTTCTTGCGAAGCATATTTAACTTTTCCGTAAGGAATTCCTTGGGTAATATTGAACAAAAGCAAACCGCTTAGCCCAGCTTTCTGCATTGACTCAAAGTCTTTTGTGATTCCTTCCTTAGACATGTTGCCACTCATGGCATGCACCCAAGTTTTTGGACGGTATTGCTTTTCTGGGTTTTTGAAATCTTCTGATTTTAAATCCTGAGCGTAGGAAAAAGTATCTATCACCAACAAAAAATAAGTAAAACACAAAAAGAAAATTTGTTTTTTTAACACGCTAGAAATTACCATTTGTTTGATTAAATATTTGATAAGACATAAAGACTTTTTTAAGCCTAAACACCAATTTATAGATGCTTAAGCATAAATTTCTTCAATTATTATTGATACACTAATCTTACTGAACGTTTTTCAGTTTTTAATATATAAATTCCTTTTGGGGAAGACGATATATCAACCGAATTTCCTTTTCCACTGATAACTTTTGCACCGGCAACGTTAAAAACGGTCCAATTAACATTAGCATTCAATTTAAAAACACCGCCATTACTTGGATTAGGGTATACTACTAAATCGATTTCAACAGGTGTATTAATTTCTTTTATTTTTATTTCATTTTGATTAGGGATTGAACTAAGTACAACCCCACTTGGCAATACTATATCAGATATAACATTAATAGAATAGGGCTGTAAACTTACCATTCCGTTTCCTGTACCACTTATATTTACTGCTTGTGAATAGGAGTGTCCTAAAGTTCCAAACCTGATACCTGACTGACTATAATTACCTGAATAAACACTCCCTCCATCAAATTTGATATAAAAGTTTGCTATTTGATTAGATAAGTTTACGGCCACAACTTTTAACTTATTATTAGCCATTTTAACAATTCTAGCACTTACCGCTTTTACTCCTTGATTCACCCCGTTTTGTTTTAGTTGTGGTGCTGTTAAAATGCAATCGTAAATTCTGGTATTCTTAAAAGCATCCCTCATAATCTCGTAGACCGCACCTGTACCCGTCTTTGTAAATGTATCTGGGTCTTTACTAAATTTATACATGGCATTTGCGCCTAATACCGAGAACCAGTTTACTCGTTTGTATTTATCATCATTTTCTATCAAATACAAATAAGTATCTGCAATACCTAAAAAAGTAGTCGCCCAATCTTCAGTATTATTGGCGTTTACGCTTACCCCCCACTCGGTTAACCAAACCTCTTTAAATGTGCTACCATTAGAATTTGTGCCATAGTCGGCTCGCATTTCATTGATAACAGCTTGGTTCATTGCTTTTCTAGCTGTTAGTACATATCTGATATCATCTGCGGTTGGGTTGGAGTTGTTTTTATTAACTACCTCTAAATACTTATGGGCAGAGATTGCATCGTAATATGATTTATCGGCTGTTAAAATGGTGTTGTAATTTGTATGATCCGTTGTTTGACCCGGTAAACCTCTTTGAGGAGAAATAGGGATAGAGAATTTCATGTTATTTATTCCCGCTAATGCAGCCCGTCTTTTAACTTCAGTAACTACTGATTTTGCCCTTGTAACATAGGCTTGCTCAGTTGCTATCCCGTTACTTCGCTGATTGCCCCAAAAAAATTCATTTCCAAGTTCAACATCTCTCACATCAAAGCCATCTGCTCGCATTTCGTCTATACGCCTACCAGATGACATATTGGTATGGTTATTAATATTTAATACTGTTAAAATGTCAAAACCACCGTTTTCGCTTGAAGGCAAATTGTGCAGGTATTTTAACCCTTGATAACCTAACCTTATTGTAGGAACGCCAAATTTTAAAGGCTCTTGAGAACCTTTTACATCAGCGCCTACTCTTGAATCTGCAACATAAAGTGTATCGTTAATAACTTCATCTTCCCAATGGTAAACATTTGCAAATACTCCCTGCGGAAACCTTACAGAAACAGGATCAAATTGATATTTTAAAAAATTTTGTAACACCGGAGCATTAAAGCCTTGGAATGTTGTATAAGCTCCGTTCAAAGGTGCATTTGACGCTCCTGGTGTCTGCGGAACGTTCACATCCACATTAGTCCCTAAGAGTTTGTTATTAAAAGGTCGGCCTGTATTAGTTTGGACATTTAAAGTGACATTGAAATTAGGAGTTAATGCGTCAAACGGAAAGGCATTCGATTGCGCATTTCCCTGATTAAAAGATAATGTAAATACTGCCAACAGTCCTGCATTCCTGAAGTTTTTAACTACCCGATTTTTTTGTTGTAATTTTTCTATCATTAGTTTAATTTATCTGATGAATAATTGGTTAATTAGTCGTGTAGGTTATCTTCCCAAAACCTTTATTAAAACACTATTTCCCTACACTACCTAGCAGCGTAAGAATAATTTTTTTAATCAAAAAAGCGTTACATCACACTCTTCCTATATTTCGCATATTTTTTCCGCAATTCCGTCAACTGCTTTTTGTAATCTGGATTATCTGCCAAATTATCTGTCTCATGCGGATCGTGTTGAATATCAAAAATTTGCTCGTATCCAGTTTCTATATAGTTCATGTATTTAAACCGCTTTTCTACTACGCCTTCTACTTTTGGTATCCCTGGACTGCCAACATAATAATGCTGATAAAAGAAGTCTTTCCTTTCCGGAGTTTTATTTTCGATCACATCAAATAGGTTCATCCCTTGCGTTCCTTTGGGTGGTGCTATACCGGCAAATCCCAAAATTGTTGGTGCGATATCAATATTCAATGCAATCTGTTGTGCTCTGTACTGCTTAATTTTATCTCCCGTTAAAGGGTTGTAAATGATAAGCGGAAGTCGGATAGATTCTTCATAGCCATACCATTTTCCTTCCATTCCGTGTTCTCCTAAAAACATTCCTTGGTCACCCATTACAATGATGATGGTGTTTTTATCTATGCCTTGCTCTTTCAATTGAGCCATCATGCTACCCACAACATCATCTACACCAGTAATTAAACGATAATAGTTTTTCACATTTTCTTGATACAGCGGATCTGTTCCAAACAAACCTCTCCACCTTTTTCTGCCAAAATTTTCTTCTGTTCTCAAAAAATCAGGTAACTGGTTCCAATATTTTTCGCTTGCTGTAACCGGTTTTGGGATAACTACATCCTTATACATGTTTTTGTACCTATCCTGTGGCTGGATAATGTATTTCGGTGGATCGCCATCTTCCTCATGTGGCGCTTTAAAACTCACGGAAAGACAGAAAGGTTCTTCTTTTTTACCGTATTGATCTAAAAAGCTAGCTATGGAATGACCGATGGTGTCGGTATCATGTACTTTGTTTCCGTATTTATCTGTAGTGATGTAAGTTGGTTGCATTAAACCACCTGCTTCGGTATTAAAAACAAAGTCGAACCGTTCTTCTGGGGGTTTATTTCCAACACCATATTTACCGATAAAGCCAATTTTGTAACCTGCATTTTTCAACAAAATTGGATATGTTTTTTCCTCTTGCGCAGGGGTCATATTTGTTTTAAAATCATGGATGCCGTGGCGAGACTCGTATTGCCCAGTTAAAATACTGGCTCTGCTTACGCAACAAATGGATGTAGTTGCATAAGCGTTTTCAAATAAAACCCCATTGTTTGCCAATTTATCCATGTTGGGCGTTTGAATAATGGTGTTCCCCATTACACCCAAAGCATCCCAGCGTTGGTCATCTGTTAAAATAAAAATGATGTTTGGTTTTTTACTAACGTTTTGAGCAACAGTTATTAACGGTAACAAAAAGTAGGAAAAACCTAATATAATAGCTATTGTTTTCTTCATTTGAAATTGGGTTAAGTTTTGATTGTTATTACCGCCGAAACTTTTCGTTTTGGAAGTAAATAATTGGTTTATTTATGAACAACCAAAGTAGACATTATATCAATGCCAACTGTCCTGAGCTATGCTGAAAAAACAACAATATTAACTGATAAAAGACAAAAAAAGCCGCCAATTTCATGGCAGCCTTCTCAATTATTTATAAACGTTAAGATTAAAAAGGTACGTATCTAATATAATTGCTCAAAAGATGACCGATTCCATTTTTAAAAACGTAGCCGTGTTGCACTCTGTTGGTTGTTTTCTTTTTACCTGCTACTGTAACATTAGTTCCGGAACCTGATGGTATAGTAGATGACGTATTTAAATTAAATCCTAAGAATTCAGACCTTTTGATACTCAAAGTCCCCTCTACGCCTGGTATTAAACTTTGAAAAATTACATCAACTTGTCTTGTTGGCAAAAGCGGAGAAAGCTGATCGATATATTTATCCCCAATGATGTGGTATTTCAATAGCTTTCTAAATCTTTCACGTTTTGGCTCGTCCATTTTTGTATCATCAAGAAAATCAGCAAGAGGAATACCAAAATCTGAAAATACGCCTTTGTATTGATTCGCACCTGCCGCATTTGGATAACCATCTACAAATGCAGTATCCTTGAGAATCAAATATGTTCTGTCTTTAATATCCAAACTAAATTCAGCTTCCATTCCTGTAAGCTTAATAGCTCGAAGCATATAATCAAAATCGCCGTTTGGATTTAACTCCAAAAACTGTAAGGCAGTAAGGTTTTTATAAGGGGTTAACACTGGAACCTCCGCATCAAATTCAAATCGATCTTGTAAAGGTAGTTTTTTACAACTTGTTATTGCGAATGTTAGAAAACCTAAAAACATTAGCTTTCCTAAATTTTTTAAATTTATTTTCATTATCTGTATATTTTTAAATTAAAAACCAGGGTTTTGTGGAAGAAGCTTAGGATTATCAACTAAATGTTGAAAAAATATAGGCCACAATAATCTTTCTTGAGTTAGTGCCTGTGCTGGAGGTAATATTGCATTCATTACCGGAATGGCTTTATCCGTGTAAATCAAATCCCACCATCTTTTTCCCTCACCAACTAATTCAAACTGTCTCTCGTCAAGAATAAAGGTTTCTAGTTTATCTTGGGAGTTAAGTGCTAAAACTTCCGCTGCCGTTACCGGAGGCAATTGGCGGGCAGTTCTAACAATATTTATTTGACTAATTGCCGCCGCTTTATTGGCAGTAAAATCAATTCGGTTTAAAACTAAACCTTTTAATAACACCATATCTGAATATCTGTAGATTGGTAAATCAGTATCATCATCACGACTGCCAGCACCGGTTTTATTATACTTAAAAACTTTAGCAGTGCCACTCGCTTTATTAGCTTCTCGGGCTTCTAAGAATCTGTAATCACCATATACATAAGTTGGAGTAGTTGACGGCGGAAGAGGAGCGATCACCGTTGGAGGAATTGAGCCTACACCGTATTTTGCCTCCCATCCCGCTTTTGTAATCGGAAATCTTGCTAGCCACTTGTCATCCAATGATTTTGAATAATAGAGTTGAGGTGTTGGTGGATTAAATAGTGCCCAAGCTCTTGCAGAATTTCTACCGTCTTCTGCAAAATTATATTTCAATTGAAACATCAACTCATCACCAACTTCAAACTGCCCTATAGTAGCACTTGGATCATTCAAAAACAAATTTCTCCATTCAATTCTTGAATTTGCCAATCTGTAAGCATTTCCAGACAATACTTGTATTGCATTTAAATCAGCCAGTGCCTTATCCCATTGTTTTAGGTAGCAATAAACATTTGCTCGCAACGCCAAAACACTTGATGCAGAAAATCTATTTGTACTTCTGGCAAGTAGACCTGTTTCCAAAGCCATTTGTATGTCTGGCAAAACTTGCTCTGCTAAAATTACAGCACCATCTGTCCTTGGCCTAGAAACCTCCTCACGAGGAGAAACTATTGGCTTAGTAATCAATGGTATGGAACCCCATACCCGTACTCCGTCAAAATAAGCAAATGCCCTTGCAGCATAAGCTTCTGATAGATAAGTTGGATTGTACAAAGGAATTGTTGGAATTTTTTCGATTGCTAAATTAGCTCTTCCAATAATAGTATAGAATTCATTCCACCGTAATGCATCAGCGTTGTTTGATAAAACACTGTTATTTAACAAATCTCTTACGTTACCGCTTGATTGTGAAGTTGAAACAAAATTATCTGTCCTAAAATCTCCCCACAAGAAGAACTTATTATTGTAGGTAGCCTGCATGGCATCATAAATCGAAATAACCCCTAGGTTTGCGTCAGTGTTTGTTTTCCAAAACTCACCATCTTCCAAATTGCTTTTTGGCTCTAATTCCAGAAAATTGTTACATGAACTACTCACTAATAAAAAGGCGGCCAAGCAACCAATAGTGATTTTTTTATATGTATGTCTCATAATTTTTTTTTAAATATTCTAAATTATTAAAGTCCTACTCTTAAACCAAAAATTAACGATGATTTGTTAGGGTAGCGTAACTCGTCATATCCTGGCGTAAGGTTATTGCCTCTACTACCTAGTTCTGGATTGTAGCCCGTGTAGTTAGTAAATGTCAGCAAATTATTCGCAGCTAAATTTATACTTACACTATTTATAAAAGTTACCTTTTTGTACAATCCCTTTGGTACTGTATAATTTATTCTAATGTTTCTCAACTTAATATAATCTGCATCACTCAAGAATTGAGAGTCAGCACCAATTCTGTTTTGTGCTCTGTTAGACACTAAACTTGGGTAAGGAGTGATGTCTCCTTGATTTCTCCATGATTGATCGATATATTCTGGAGACGGCGTAAATACAGAGTTGGTTCCAGAGTTTCTGTAATCGTCATATTCTCTATAAATCTGTTGTCCGAAACTAAAGTCGAATAAGAAAGAAAATGCAAAACTTTTATATTTGAACTCATTAAAGAAACCACCAGTTGCTTTTGGCAAACCATTACCAATGATTGTTCTGTCATTTTCAGCATCTATTTTAAAATCACCGTTTTGGTCTTCCCAAATAATATCTCCACCGCCCGGTGTAGCAGAACCTACTTGTAATTGCTTAACAGTTCCTGTAAATGGTTGACCGTTCAATGTATAACTGTTAGAAAATACCCCAGCGTTAAATACCGGTGTTAATCTCTGACCTGCCTCGTTGTATGCGTTAGATTGATCATAAGCGTAAACACCTAAATTCTTGAAAGCATACATATTTCCTATTCCTCCCCCAGGTCTTACCAAGTAATTAAAGTTCTGGCCTCTGTTACCGGCTGTCTGTTCAAATCCTAAAGAATTTTCTAAAGCTAATACTTTGTTATCGTTGAAAGCAATGTTAAAACTAGTTCTCCAGCTAAAAGATTTGATTTTAACAGGTAATGCGCTGATGTCAAATTCTAGGCCTCTATTTTGAACAGAACCTACATTTGCCTGATAAGTACTTCTAACCCCATATTCTTCGGGTACGGGTACGTCATAAAGTAAATCTTTTGTTGTTTTTACATAATAATCAGCACTGAAGTTAATTTTACCTTTTAAAAATTCTAAATCAGCTCCTACGTTAAAGTTTTGTGTGTTTTCCCACTTTAAACCCGGACTTAAAAATTGACTGGGTGCATAGCCACTTAAACCTATATAAAACTCTCCTGGAGAATAAAGATATTTAGATTCGTAATTACCAATTCTTTCGTTTCCGTTGATGGCATATCCCGCTCTTAACTTTAAGTTTGTAAGTGCATTTTTAGAGATATCTGCCATAAATTTCTCTTTTGTTACCACCCAACCTAAAGCTACAGCCGGGAAGTTTCCCCACCTATTTTCGGGACCAAATCTAGAAGAACCATCTCTCCTGAATGTTGCCGATACTAAATATTTTTTATCGTAATCATAACCCAACCTAGCAAATTGCGAAGCCAAGGAATGCTCTTGTATGCCAGTGTTGGTTCTAAAACGATCTAACAAATTCACATTATTAAAAGTTTCGATACCATCTCTTGCAAACGATGTGGCGAATAAATTTGAGTTTTCACTTCTCCATTTTTGGAAAGAAAATCCCAACAATCCAGTTAAACTGTGTTTACCAAACTTCTTGGAATAATTTAAAAAGTTTTCTTGCTGTACATCATAACCTACGCTTTGTCTTTCATTACCTTCCGCCTCTTGATTAGCTAAAATAGTTGAAGGAGAGAAGCTATTTCGCTTATCGAATCCGTAATTTATACCAAGTGTAGATTTGAAGGACAGTGACTTTAATATCTTAAATTCCGCATAATTAAAAACCGTTCCTTTTAGTTGTCTACGTTCGTTAATTTGCTCCAATGCATAAGCTAATGGATTTGTTCTTCCACCAAAATTAGGGAATAAAGAGCCGTCGTTATCTCTAACTAACAAATTAGATTGGCGGAAAGAAAGCTGACGAAATACGCCGACTTCGTCTAAACCGTTTTGATCCTCATAACTTAACAAGATCCGAGATCCAGCGGAAATGACATCGCTTATTTTGAAATTTAAGTTTAAATTACTGTTAAAACGGTCATAGTTGGTTCCAATTACAACTCCTTGATCATTTAGATAAGAAGTACTAAAAAAGTAATCACTCCCTTTTGTACCACCTCTAAAGGATAAGTTAAGCTCATTTCTTCTAGCAGGTCTTAATAACTCGTCTTGCAAATCAGTAGAAACCGTATTCAACAAACTCAAAGAATCCAAATCAGGTTCAATCACATTCCCAGTAGATCTTAATTTCTCGAAATCATAGCGTTGACGAGAGTTGGACACTGGGATTTTATTGTATATGTAACTATAGCTATTGATATAACCAACATCAATTCTTGGTTTTTCGCCATCTTTACCTTTTTTAGTGGTGATCATTACCACACCATTAGCAGATTTAGAACCGTAAATTGCGGCAGAAGCTCCATCTTTAATTACCTCAATGCTTTCAATATCATTGGGATTTAAATTGTCAATATTTTCCAGTTGCTGACCGTCAACTACATAAAGCGGATCTGCACCAGCAAGAAACGTAGATACCCCTCTAATTTTAATCTCGGAACCTTCACCTGGACCACCATTTGTTGCAATTGAAACACCCGCCAATCTACCTTGAATTGCATCAAACGCATTTATCGGTGCAATTTGCTGAATATCAGTTCCTTTAATAGAAGATACGGCTGCTAAATTTTCACTTCTTAGCTGTGTTCCGTAACCAATAACAAGTACCTCATCTAACTTTTTTAAATCGTCTTCTAAAGTTACATTGACTACTGTACTAACCGCTGATACTTCTTTAGATTTCATCCCTAAAAAAGAAAACAGCAAAATTTTATCACCTTGTTTTAAAGTGATTTTAAACTTCCCGTCTAAATCAGTCATTACTTGATTTTGGGTGTTCTTTTGTGTAACGGTGACACCTGGCAGAGAATCGCCGTTGTCGCTTTTGACTGTACCTGTGATTACTCCGTTTTGCGAGAAAGCTGTGATTGACGACAGCAACAAAAAGAAAAACAGAAACTTGGCTAGCAGCTTTTGAAGATAAATTTTTCTCATAATTAATTTAGTTTGTTTATAAAATTGGCAGGTAGTTTTTAGATGACTACCATAAGACAATTATAATCCGTTTTCAGGTTACAACCATCCTGAACCATCCTGCTTAGAGCAGAAATGTTTGTGTTTTTGAAAAAAAATGTTATATTAAAAATCACTTTTGTCACCAAACCCTGTTCTAGTGTTATTTAATCGATGATTTTATTTTTCAAAAAATTTTTATAAAAATTGAAATGGGACAATTTTAACCGCCTATATTACTGTTTTATACTTGAAAAGGGCTGGTAAATCGGGTTAATTAGCGGTAATGCCAGGAGGTTTTTTTGGTAAAAAATTCCTGAATTGTGAAAATTCGAGGAACAAGCTGATAACTTTTTTGAGTGTGGCTGAGAAAAAGAAGCCTCTGCGGTTTCTTATGAGAGTGAAAAAGTTGAGAGACTATTCCTTTAGATTTTCTCTATCTGCGCAAACCTAATTTTTATTTATCTGATTAAGAACAGAGGGTAAACTATTAATGTTCGTTAGTATTTAAACTAGTTCAAATTTGAGGTTATTTAAAAAAGTAAACGCACAAAAAAAGGCCGTCATTTTCGTGACGGCCTTTTTTTGTTCTATTAACTTAAAAAGGTTTTACCCTAACATACTGACCCAGTAAATGCCCTATCCCATTTTTAAATACATAATTATGCTCAACTTCATTTGTGAACTTTTTTGAGAACGGAAGATCACCTGTTCGATTGATCGTAAAACCCAAAAACACGCTTCTTTTAATGTATACCCTACCATCATTACCTGGTAAAAGACTAGGGTAAAGGTAATACGTTTCCCTTTGCTTAAGTGTGTTCTGGGCAACATAAGTGTCTAAAATATGGTACTTCAACAAGTTTTTTAACCGAGCTGTATCTACCGTAGTTATATCTCCAGTAAAACTTCCGGTAAGGTCTTTAATAAGACCATCATAAGTAGGTTTTTTCGTCCTTCTATGCGGATACCCCTCAATAAATGCAGTATCTCTCAATAAAAGATAAGTCCTGTCCTTAACATCTGCGCTGTAATAAGACTCCATATCTGCAAGTTTAATGATTTGACGCATGTAATTAAACTCATTACCGGGATCTAACTCTAAAAACTCCATTGCTGTAAGATTTTTATACGGTTCTATATCCGGCACCTCTGGGTCAAATTTAAACCTTTCTTGCAGGGGTAGCTTTTCGCAACCACTTACCGCCATTATTAACATACCTAAAACCATTAGGTATCCGATATTTTTTAAGTATTTTTTCATAACTGTTATATTTTGTGTGATTAATAACCTGGTGTTTGAGTAATGTTAGGGTTGTCGATAAGCGCCTTATCAAAAATAGGCCATAGCAACTTATCTGCAGTTTGCCCGTTTATTGGGTTCATTACCTGTACTGCTTTATCTGTATAAATCAAATCCCACCATCTTTTACCCTCACCTACCAACTCAAACTGTCTTTCGTCTAGGATGTAATCTTCCAATTTGTCTTGCGTGTCAAGTGCCAATGTTTCATCAGCAGTTACATCAGGCAATTGGCGAGCTGCTCTTATGGTATTAATTTGGTCAATAGCTTGGGCTTTGTTTGTTGCAAAGTCAATACGGTTTAAGACCAATGCTTTCAGCAAAATCATATCAGAATACCTGTAAATTGGGATATCCGTATCATCCTCTCTAAGTTCACCAACACTGCTATTGTATTTATTAATCCTAGAGAATCCGATAGTTGCACCAGGTTCTCTGGTTTCCAGATATCTATAGTCGCCATAAATTGGATCGCCAAATTGGGTGGTAGTTTTTGGCGTAAAGCCTGGATATTTAGTTACCCAACCGGCTGAATCTACCGGGAACCTTGCTATCCATTTATTTTCTAACGATTCTTTCAAGTAAAGACCTGGCGTATTACCATGTAAAAGTCTCTTAACTTTTGTGGAATTATTACCATCTTCTAAAAAGTTATATGCAATGTGAAAGATGAGCTCTGCTCCGGATTCAAAGATGCCCTCTACAGGATCATTCAGAAACAGGTGCGACCAAGCTTCTGGGTTGTTGGCTAACCTAAAGTTACCTCCATTGGCATTTAAATCTTCTAAATCATTTAACGCGATTAATGCTTTATCCCATTGTTTTAAATAACTATATACGTTTGCCTGTAAACAATAAATACTTGATCTAGTAAATCTATTGGCATCTTTAATATTTACCATGTAAACCAAAGCGCTATCAATATCGGGGATAACGGATTCGTTTATAATGGTCAATCCGTCTGTTTTTGATGGGTATGGCTCATTAGCGGGGCTTCTTACCGCCTTGCGTAACAACGGTGCTGCACCCCATACCCTTGCCGCATCAAAGTATCCCATTGCTCTTACAGTATAGGCTTCTGCTAATAAATTAGTGTCGTAAAGTGGAATCCCGGGTATTTTTTCAATAGCCACATTGGCTCTCGAAATCATATTATAAAGATCATTCCACCGCAAAGCATCCGAATTATTTGAATTGACCCTAAATGCCAACAGATCTTGAACTTCTGTAGTTGATTGGCTTGTAGATGAAAAGTTATCGGATCTAAACTCGCCCCATAACAGTTTCTTACTACCATAAGCGGCTTGCAATGCATCATATACTCCAGCTACACCTATAATAGCATCATCCGGCGTATTCCAAAGATTAGCTTCAGATACTTGATCTTTAGGTTGTTCGTCCAAAAACTTTTCACATGAGCTGCCTACCAATAAAAATGTAGCAAAGCAAATGAAAGTGATTATTTTATATGTCTGTCTCATAATGTTCTTTATTAAAATGTTTTACAATAATTAAAGTTGAACTTTTAGTCCAAAAATAAAGGTTGTTTGATTAGGGAAGCGCAACTCATCATAACCTTGAGTAAGATTATTTCCTCTACCACCAACTTCGGGATTATAGCCCTTGTAACTAGTAAATGTTAATAAATTATTGGCAGACAAACTCAAGCTCACTCTGTTTACCCACTTCACACTTTTGTAAAACTCATTTGGCAATGAGTAGTCAACACGTATGTTCCTAAACTTTATGTAGCTACCATCACCTACAAAAGCAGACTCGGTACCTAACCTGTTTTGAGGGCGGTTTGAATCTAAACGTCTATATGGGGTAACATCCCCTTGTTTTCGCCATGACCCATCTATATAGAGTGGGCTAGGCGTAAAAACGGCGTTATTCCCAGCATTTCTATATTGTTCGTAAAATTGATAAATATCGTTTCCTAAATTAAAATCAAATAAGAACGAGAGCGAATAATTCTGATATTTGAATTCGTTAAAAAACCCTCCACTAGCCTTTGCTAAACCATTGCCAATTACGGTTCTATCGTTTTGAGAATCTATTGTAAAATCACTATTTAGATCTTGATAAATTATATCGCCACCTGCAAGCGGTTGACCATTATATTCAATCTGTTTAACCGCACCCGTGTAAGGCTGACCGTTTAAGGTGTAGTTGGCAAAATCATCTCCATTAAAAATTGGCGTAAGCCTTTGACCGTCTGGCGCATATGCGTTAGATTCATCGTAAGCATATACTCCTAAGTTTTTAAAACCAAACATGTTACCCAATGGTTGGCCAGGTACAATTTGATATGCGTCCCCACGCCCTGCGTAAAAACCTAAAGGATTTTGTAGTTCTAAAACTTTGTTTCTGTTAAACGCTATGTTAAAGCTGGTGTTCCACCTGAAGCCATTTTTTCTGATAGGGAAAGCACTGATATCAAATTCTATACCTTTGTTTTGTATAGACCCTACATTTCCTAAATAGTCACTAGATACCCCAAATTCTTCGGGAACGGGTATATCATAAAGCAAATCTTTTGTGGTTTTTCTATAGTAATCAATACTCGCATTGATTTTACCTCTAAAGAATTCAAAATCTGCACCTAAATTTATGTTTTCTGTACTTTCCCATTGTAAAAGATTATTACCAAATTGGGTAGCACCAACTCCATTTATTCCATCATAACGTTGTCCTGGTGAATAAAGAAATTTAGAGCCATAGTTACCAATCCGCTCATTTCCGTTTGTGGAGTATCCTGCCCTTAATTTTAAGGTGGTTAAAACACTTTTAGAAATATCTTTCATAAAACCTTCCTTACTTACAATCCACCCAAGTGATACTGCCGGAAACGTACCGAATCTTGTATCAGTACCAAATCTGGAAGAACCGTCTCTTCTTAAGGTTGCAGAAAATAAATACTTTTTATCATAATCATAACTTACTCTACCAAACTGCGAGGCTAGCGCATACCCATTAGCCCCACTTGTTGTTCGGCCTAAATTTAGCTCATCAACATTATTAAAATAAGGTATTAAATCATTCGCAAAGGATACGGCCCGTAATTCTGAACCTTCATTTCTCCATTTCTGGAAAGAAATACCCAATAAACCACTCAAATGATGTTTACCAAAATCTTTTTTATAGTTAAGGTAGTTTTCTTGTTGTACGTCGTAACCGACATTAGATCTTTCAAATCCACTGGCAGGCCTATTCGTTAGCGTAGACGGAGTAAATTCGTTTCGTTTTCCGAAACCATAATTTACACCAAGTGTTGCTTTAAAACTTAAAGAAGGAATAATATCAACCTCGACATAGCTAAAAAAACTACCGTCCAGATTTCTATTCCTATTAGTTTGTTCTAATGCGAAAGCCAACGGATTATCTCTGCCTCCGTATGTAGGGAATAAAGAGCCGTCATAATCCCTAACCAATAGATTTGGTTGTCTAAAAGAAATTTGCTGGAACACAGAACGTTGATTTAGTCCATTTTGATCTTCATAACTGTTTAACATTCTTGTACCTGCAGATATGTGATCGGTTATATCGAAATTTAAATTCAGGTTGGTATTTATACGGTTATAATCACTCCCTATAACAATACCTTCTTCATTCATATAAGTGGTACTAAAATAATAGTTACTAGTTTCACTTCCGCCCCTAAAAGACAAATTCAATTCATTTCTGTAAGCTGGTCTCAATAACACATCTTGATAATCTGTAGAAACTGCATTTAGGATACTTAAAGAATCAGGATTGTCTGGAACTATGGTGATCCTACTATCCCTTAACTTCTCAAAATCATATCTTTGGCGAGAGTTTGCTACAGGAATTTTATTATATACATAGCTATAAGTACCAGTATAGTTTACGTTGATGCTTGGTTTTTTGTTGGTTCCTTTTTTAGTAGTAATCATTACTACTCCGTTGGCAGACTTTGAACCAAATATTGCTGCCGAAGCACCATCTTTAAGTACCGTAATGTTTTCAATATCATTAGGGTTTAAATTATCAATGTTATCAAGTTGCTGACCATCAACCACGTATAATGGGTCTGCACCGCCTAGTATGGTAGATGTACCCCTGATTTTAATTTCAGAACCCTCTCCCGGTCCGTTGTTTGATAATATCTGTACACCCGCTAGCCTTCCTTGAATTGCATCAAAAGCATTTATAGGTGATATCTGCGTGATACCATCAGCATCTATTGAGGCGGTGGCTCCTAAGTTTTCGGCTTTGGTCTGCGTTCCGTAACCTACCACAATCACTTCATCCAGTTTCCTCATGTCGTTCTCTAAGGTTACTTTCAACGTAGAACTTAATGCTGGCCTTTCTACTGTTTTCATCCCTAAAGAAGAAAAAATCAAAATTTTGTTACCCTCGTTTAAGTTTATTTGGAATTTTCCGTTTAAATCTGTGGTGGTTTGGTTTTGCGTGTTTTTTTGAGTTACAATTACCCCCGGCAACGTATCACCGTTTTCGGATCTGACTGTTCCTGTTACCACTCCGTCTTGCGAAAACGCCGTTATTGAGGAGAGCAACAAAAAGAGAAACAGAAACTTCGTTAACAATTTTTGAAAATAGATTTTTTTCATAATTAATTTGGTTTGTTTATTTAATTGGCGGTAGCTATTAGATGACTACCTGAATACAAGGTAAGACAATTAACCATCTAAACTATCCTGAGCTGTCCTGCTTTTCTCTGTAAAAAAATAATAAAAAATCATAATTAACTGTTAATCAGATATTTTATAAAATAAAATACCGCAAGTGTGTACTACATATTTTTAATAAAAAAACGAAGTGTGTACTACAAATATCTGAAAAGTAGAATTTAATAAATTGTATTGTACAACAATTTTACAGCGATTATTTGCAACTAAACAGAATTGATTGAGCCAATAGTT